>NZ_JBSGIW010000007.1:0-132446 GCF_053605265.1 Streptomyces sp. NPDC003943
CCCCGGCACCGGTTGAAGAGCCCCCCCCCCAACGGGGGCCCCCCCCCCCCCCCCCCGGGCCCCCCCCCCCCCCCCCCCCGCGGCGGCGGCCCCCCCCGCCCCCCGCGCGCGCCCCCCCCGCCCCGCCGGAACGAGCTCGTCCGCCCCGGCCGCCGCCGAGGCCTCCGGCGGCGGTGCTTTCTGCGCGCTCGCCGGCGGGGCCTTGGTCGACTGGGCCTTCGTCGGCGGTCTGCTGATGGTGTACAGGATGTGCTCCCCTCCTGCCGCCCCCCGGCGGCCTGCTCATCGTGTGGCACGCACCTGGACGCACGGGAAACAACAGGCACCCCCATCGGGAAGCTTGTAGCTCACCATTGAGCCGGCCCAGGCGTCTCGATACGTTGCCAGTACAACCATGAGACTCTCCTGATCAGGTCGCTATGACCAGGAAACGTGGGCACTGTCCGGTGTTCTTTGACAACTCTTGGTCATATGCCACGGGAAAAGCAGAAGACCCAGGACAGAAGTCTCTGTCCTGGGTCCTATTAGAGCCGCCTTCGGGATTCGAACCCGAGACCTACGCATTACGAGTGCGTTGCTCTGGCCAACTGAGCTAAGGCGGCGCGCCCTGCGTTCCCATGGTGGGTGCAGCAGCGTCGCCAAGTCTACACAGTTTCCGGGGGTGCTCCGACCACCCCCGGATCCGGCCGGATCCGGGACGGCGAAGGGGCTATGAGCAGCGCTTGCCCTCGGCCGGCGGGGTGCCGTCCAGGAGGTAGGTGTTGATGGCGGTGTCGATGCAGTCGCTGCCGCGGCCGTACGCGGTGTGGCCGTCGCCCTCGTAGGTGAGGAGGGTGCCGGAGGAGAGCTGGGCGGCGAGGGAGCGGGCCCACTTGTAGGGGGTGGCGGGGTCACGGGTGGTGCCGACGACGACGATGGGGGCGGCGCCCTCGGCGGTGATGCGGTGGGCGTGGCCGGTGGCCGGGGTGGGCCAGTAGGTGCAGTTGAGGGCGGCCCAGGCGAGGTTGCGGCCGAAGACGGAGGACGCCTTCTCGAAGGCCGGCACGTCCTTGACGACGTCCGCCGGGCCGCCGGGGAAGGCGGGCGGCAGGTCGAGGCAGTTCACGGCCGCGTTGGCGGACATCAGGTTGGCGTACGTGCCGTCCGCCTCGCGCTCGTAGTAGCTGTCGGCGAGGGCGAGCAGCGCGGAACCCTCGCCGCCCGTGGCCCGGGTGAGGGCCTCGCGCAGCTCGGGCCAGGCGGCCTCGTCGTACATCGCGGCGATCACACCGGTGGTGGCCAGCGATTCGCCGAGCGGGCGGCTCTCGCCGGTCGGCACCGGCCTGGCGTCGGTGTCGCGGAAGAAGCGCCGGAGCCTGTCCAGGGCCGCCGCGGTGGAGGTCGTGCCGAGGGGGCAGTCGGTCTTCTTCACGCAGTCGGCGGCGAAGGCGTTGATGGCGGTCTCGAAGCCGGCGGTCTGGTCCCGGTTGAGCTGCTCGGCGGTCAGCGACGGGTCCATGGCCCCGTCGAGGACGAGCCGCCCGACCCGGCTGGGGAAGAGTTCCGCATAGGTGGCGCCGAGGAAGGTGCCGTACGAGGCGCCCACGTACGTCAGCTTCTGGTCGCCCAGGGCCGCCCGGACGATGTCCATGTCACGGGCCGCCTCCACCGTGGAGACGTGCGGGAGCACCTTGCCCGACTTCTGCCGGCAGGCCGCCGCGAACTCCTTGTAGGCGTCCGCGAGTGCCTTCTGCTCGGCCGCGTCGTCCGGCGTCTGGTCGACCTGGGTGTACGCGTCCATCCGCTTGCCGGTCAGGCACTCGACCGGCTCGCTGCGGGCCACGCCGCGCGGATCGACGCCCACGAGGTCGTACCGCGCGCGGACCGGGGCCGGATAGCCGATGCCCGCGTACCCCTGGAGGTAGCCGACCGCCGAGCCGCCGGGGCCGCCCGGGTTGACCAGGAGGGAGCCGAGCCGCTTGCCGGGGCCGGTGGCGCGGACCCGGGAGACGGCGAGCTTCACCTCGGCGCCCTCGGGCCTGGCGTAGTCGAGCGGGGCGCGGACGGTGCCGCACTGGAAGTTCGCGACGCCGCAGTCCCGCCAGGACACCTTCTGCGCGTAGTACTTCTCGAGCGCGGCCGGGCCCGACGCGCCGGACGGGCGCTGCGAGGGCGCGGCGGCGCCGCTCCCGCTCGTACAGCCGGAGAGGACGAGGCCGGCGGCGGCGAAGGCCGTGGCGGTGATGCGGAGCAGGCGCCTGGAGTCCATTCCCGGAGCGTATCGGGACCGGTACGCAACGTGTCCAATCGCCCCTGTGGACAACCGGGCGCCTTGTGGACGACTCGGGGTCAGTCGCGCAGCGCCATCGTCATCGCCTCCACCGCGAGGAGCGGCGCCACGTTCCGGTCGAGGGCCTCGCGGCAGGCGAGGACCGCCTCGATGCGGCGCAGCGTGCGCTCCGGGGTGGTGTCGCCGGCGATCCGCTCGACGGAGTCGCGCACGTCCTCGTTGGCCAGTGGCGTCGCGGCGCGCAGCTGGAGGGCGAGCACATCGCGGTAGAAGCCGGTCAGGTCGGTGAGCGCGAGGTCGAGGCTGTCGCGCTGGGTGCGGGTGCGGCGCCGCTTCTGGCGCTCCTCCAGCTCCTTCATCGCGCCGGCCGTGCCGCGCGGCATCCGGCCGCCCTGGGCCGCGCCGAGGGCCGCCTTCAGCTCCTCGGTCTCCTTGACGTCGACCTCTTCGGCGACCTGCTTGGCGTCCTCGGCGGCCGCGTCGATCAGCTCCTGGGCGGCGCGGAGGCCGCCGCCGACGTCGCCGACCCGCAGCGGCAGCTTGAGGACCACGGAGCGGCGGGCCCGCGCCCGCTCGTCGGTCGCGAGCCGCCGGGCGCGGTCGATGTGGCCCTGGGTGGCCCGGGCGGCGGAGAGCGCGAGCTCCGGCTCGATGCCGTCGCGGCGGATCAGCACGTCCGCCACGGCCGTCACCGACGGCGTGGTCAGCGTCAGGTGCCGGCAGCGGGAGCGGATCGTGGGCAGCACGTCCTCCAGGGAGGGCGCGCACAGCAGCCAGACGGTGCGGGGCGCGGGCTCCTCGACGGCCTTCAGGAGCACGTTCGCCGCGCCCTCGGTGAGCCGGTCGGCGTCCTCCAGGACGATGACCTGCCAGCGCCCGACGGCGGGCGAGAGCTGGGCCCGCCGCACCAGGTCACGGGTCTCCTTCACGCCGATGGAGAGCAGGTCCGTGCGGACCACCTCGACATCGGCGTGGGTGCCGACGAGGGCCGTGTGGCAGCCGTCGCAGAAGCCGCAGCCCGGCGCCCCGCCGAGCGCCCGGTCGGGGCTCACGCACTGCAGCGCCGCCGCGAACGCCCGCGCCGCCGTGTCCCGCCCCGCCCCGGGCGGCCCGGTGAACAGCCACGCGTGCGTCATCTTCGACGCCTCCGGGGCGGGCTCGCCTGCGGCCTGCGCGGTCACGAGCGCGTCGGCGTCGCGCGCGGCGGCGGCCAGCTGCTCCTCGACCCGCGGCTGCCCCACGAGGTCGTCCCATACGGCCATGTCCGATGCCCCTCCTCAGGTACGCGTTCCATTGTGGGGCAGCCCGCTGACAACCGCTGACACTCAGCGCCCGCGGCGCCGGCGGTCCTCCTCGTCGTCCTCGAAGCCGCCGAGCAGCTCGTCCGCCAGCGTCGGCAGATCGTCGAGCGGGGTCTCCTCCGCCCAGTCGGAGCGGCGCCGCGGCCTGCCCTGCTCGTCGAGCTGCGGCAGCTCGCGCGTGCGGTCGTTCGAGTCGGCGGGCTCGTCCTGCGCGTCGCGGAAGAAGCCCTGCGGCACCCGGTCGACGGGGTCGGTCTCGCGTACGGAGGGCAGCACGGCCGTCTCGTCGGCACCCCTGACGTCCCTGGCACCCCTGACGTCCTTGCCGTCCTTGACGTCCTTGATCCGCGGGATGACCGTGGTCTCGTCGTCGCCGAGCTTCACGATCGGGGTCGGGACGGTGACCTCGTTCGGGGAGACCGTGGGAGCCTCGTCCGGCTTCACGACCGGCGTCGGCACCGTGATCTCGTTCGCGGACTCCTCGGCGCGCTTCTCCAGGCGCTTCGCCTCGGCCGCCCTGCGCTCGGCCTCCGCCTTCGCCGCTGCCGATGCCGCCGCTGCCGCCGCCGCGGCCTTCTCCTCGGCCGCCTTCCGCGCGGCCTCCTCCGCGGCCTTCGCCGCCGCGGCCTCCGCGAGCTTGCGGGCCTCCTCGGCGCGCAGCAGCGCCTCCTCGGCCTTGCGCTGCTTCTCCCTGCGGCGTTCCTCGGCCTCGGCCCGCAGCCGGGCCTCCTCCTCGGCCTGCTTGCGGAGCCGTTCCTCCTCCTCGCGGCGGGCCTTCTCCTCGGCCTCGCGCCGCTTGCGCTCCTCCTCGGCGGCGATCCGGGCCTCCTCGGCGCGCCGCCGGGCCTCCTCCGCCTGCCGCTCGGCCTCGATGCGCCGGGCCTCTTCCTCCTCGGCCTTGCGCCGCGCCTCCTCCTCGGCACGGAGCCTGGCGAGCTGCTCCTGGCGCTCGCGCTCCAGGCGCTCCTCCTCGGCCTTGCGGGCGGCCTCTTCCTCGGCCTTCCGCCGGGCCTCCTCCTCGGCCTTGCGGCGGGCCTCCTCCTGGGCCTTCACCTCGGCCTCGGAGAGCGGCAGCATCCGGTCGAGCCGGTGGCGCACGACGGTGGTGACGGCCGCCGGCTCCTGGCCCGCGTCGACGACCAGGTAGCGGCCCGGGTCGGCGGCGGCGAGGGCGAGGAAACCGGCCCGCACGCGCGCGTGGAACTCCGGCGGCTCGGACTCCAGCCGGTCCGGGGCCTCGGTGAAGCGCTCGCGCGCGGTCTCCGGGGAGACGTCGAGGAGCACGGTCAGGTTCGGCACGAGTCCGCCGGTCGCCCAGCGGTTGATGCGGCTGATCTCGGTCGCGGACAGGTCGCGGCCGGCGCCCTGGTAGGCGACGGACGAGTCGATGTAGCGGTCGGAGATCACCACCGCGCCCCGCTCCAGGGCGGGCCGGACGAGGGAGTCGACGTGCTCGGCGCGGTCGGCGGCGTACAGGAGCGCCTCGGCGCGGTTGGACAGGCCGGCGCTCGACACGTCGAGCAGGATCATGCGGAGCCGCTTGCCGATCGGGGTGGCGCCGGGCTCGCGGGTGACGACGACCTCGTGGCCCTTGGCGCGGATCCACTCGGCGAGCGCCTCGACCTGGGTGGACTTGCCGGCTCCGTCGCCGCCCTCCAGGGCGATGAAGAAGCCGGTCGGCGAGGGCGCCTGGACCGGGTCGGCGCCGCGCAGCGCGTCGCGCAGGTCGCGGCGGAGCGGCACGCCCGCGCGGTCGTCGGTCTTGGCGAGGACGAGCGCGGCGACGGGCAGCAGCAGCGCGCCGACCAGCATCAGCGTGAAGGCGGCGCCGCCGTGGGCGAAGACGAAGCTGCCGGAGGCGAGCCGGTGCGGGCCGATCGCGGCGGCGAGCAGCGGCGCGGCGAGCGCGCCGACGCCCATTCCGACGCGGGCGACGGCCTGGAGGTGTTCGGTGACCCGGGCCCGGCGGGGCTCCTCGGTCTCCTGGTCGACGAGGCTGTGCCCGGTGCGGGCGGCGACCCCGGCCGCGTAACCGGCGAGCGCGGCGATCATCAGCACGGTCGCGGTGTCCGGCACCAGGCCCATCGCGAGCAGCGCGATGCCGGTGACGGCGATCGCGAGGGCGAGCAGCCGGCGCCGGGAGAGCACGGTAAGGACGGATCCGGCGGTGCGGATGCCGACGCCGGTGCCGACGCTGAGCGCGAGGATCAGCAGGGCGTACGTGACGGGCCCGCCGCCCAGGTCGTACGCGTGCAGGACGGAGACGGCCGCGGCGGCGGCGATGGCGCCGGCGACGGTGGCGCAGGCCAGGACGAGCAGCCCGAGCGCGCCGGTGCGCCCCTTCTCGGGGCCCTGGTCGCCGTACGTGGGCCGGCGCAGGCCCTCGAGGGGAGAGCGGGGCCGCGGGGTCTGGTCGCCGGGCAGCGTGACGAACCACAGGACGGAGACGGACGCCGAGAAGAGCCCGGCGGCGACGTACGAGCCGAGGGCGGCCTGGTGCTCCGAGAACCAGTCGATGCCGGCGCCGAGCAGGTTGCCGACGAGCGTCGCGAGCAGCAGCGCCGCCGCGGCGGTGGGCACGGCCAGGAAGCCGGTGCGCAGGCTGAGGGTGCGCAGCGCGCCCAGGTGGTCGGGCAGCGGCCGGACGGCGGCGCCCTCGATCGGCGGGGCGGGCAGCAGCGCGGGCGCCGCGCCCTCCTTCGCGATGGTCCACAGGCGCTCGGCGGCGCCGCTGACGAAGACGGTGCCGAGCAGGAACCACAGTGCCCTGCCCGGGGTCCACTCGATCCACAGCGGTGCGACGACGAGCAGCGCGAGCCGCAGCACGTCGGCGCCGATCATCGTCCAGCGGCGGTCAAGCGGGCCGCCGGGCGCGGTGAGCGCGGTGAGCGGGCCGAGCAGGACGGCGCCGAAGAGGACGGCGGCGAGCATCCGGGCGCCGATCACGGCGGCGACGGCGAGCGCGGCGCCGCGGTAGCCGCCGCCCAGCATGTGCTGGGTGACGGCCGCCTGGAAGCCGAGCAGGATCAGGACGAGGACGGCGAGGGCGTCGCCGGTGCCGCCGACGAACTGGGCGCTCCACAGCCTTCGCAGGGGCTGATGGCGCAAGAGGGCCCGTACGGCACGCTCCCTGGAATCCGCGACGAGTGCGGCGTCGGTGGATGGCTGCTCTGCTCGCGTCATCCGTCCACCCTATCCGGACGGCCTTGCTCCCCGCGGCCTTCGACCGAACACCCAGCCGAACGATCACCTGACGATCACCTGACGATCAGCGGAACGAACGAGTGGGGGTACGGGCCCCCGGCCCGCACCCCCACTCACGCTGTCGGCAACGTCACTCCGCTACGTCACTCCGGCTTGGCGGCAGCCGCCTTCTTCGCCGTCGTGGTCTTCTTGGCGGCGGTCTTCTTCGCCGCGGCCGTCGTGGTCTTCTTGGCCGCGGTCGTCTTCTTGGCCGCCGTCTTCTTCGCGGGCGCCTTCTTGGCCGGAGCCTTCTTGGCCGCCTTCTTCGCGGGGCCCTTGGCCCGCTTCTCGGCGAGCAGCTCGTAGCCGCGCTCGGGCGTGATGGTCTCCACGCTGTCGCCGGTGCGCAGGGTGGCGTTGGTCTCGCCGTCCGTCACGTACGGGCCGAAACGGCCGTCCTTGACGACCACGGGCTTCTCGCTGACGGGGTCGGTGCCGAGCTCCTTCAGCGGGGGCTTGGCGGCGGCGCGGCCACGCTGCTTGGGCTGGGCGTAGATCGCCAGCGCCTCCTCCAGCGTGATCGTGAAGAGCTGCTCCTCGTCGGTGAGCGACCGCGAGTCCGTGCCCTTCTTCAGGTACGGGCCGTAGCGGCCGTTCTGCGCGGTGATCTCGACGCCCTCGGCGTCGGTGCCGACGACGCGGGGCAGCGACATCAGCCGGAGCGCGTCGTCCAGGGTGACGGTGTCCAGGGACATCGACTTGAAGAGCGAGGCGGTGCGCGGCTTGACCGCGTTCTTGCCGGTCTTCGGGGTGTCCTCGGGCAGGATCTCCGTCACGTACGGGCCGTAGCGGCCGTCCTTGGCGACGATCTGGTTGCCGCTGACCGGGTCGGTGCCCAGCTCGAAGTCGCCGCTCGGCTTGGCGAGCAGCTCCTCCGCGTACGCGACGGTGAGTTCGTCGGGCGCCAGGTCGTCGGGGACGTCGGCGCGCTGGTGGCCTTCCTGGTCCTTCTCGCCGCGCTCGACGTACGGGCCGTAGCGGCCGACGCGGAGCACGATGTCGTTGCCGACGGGGAAGGAGGAGATCTCCCGGGCGTCGATCGCGCCCAGGTCGGTGACCAGCTCCTTCAGACCGCCGAGGTGGTCGCCGTCGCCGTTCCCGGCGTCGGCGGCGCCGGAGCCCTCGGGGCCGCCCTCGCCGAAGTAGAAACGCTTCAGCCACGGCACCGCCTGGGCCTCGCCGCGCGCGATGCGGTCGAGGTCGTCCTCCATCCGGGCGGTGAAGTCGTAGTCGACGAGCCGCCCGAAGTGCTTCTCCAGGAGGTTGACGACGGCGAAGGAGAGGAACGACGGCACGAGCGCCGTCCCCTTCTTGAAGACGTAGCCGCGGTCGAGGATGGTGCCGATGATCGAGGCGTACGTCGACGGGCGGCCGATCTCGCGCTCTTCCAGCTCCTTGACCAGGCTGGCCTCGGTGTAGCGGGCGGGCGGCTTGGTGGCGTGGCCGTCGGCGGTGATCTCCTCGGCGGCGAGCGCGTCGCCCTCGGCGACCTGCGGCAGGCGCCGCTCGCGGTCGTCGAGCTCGGCGTTCGGGTCGTCGGCGCCCTCGACGTACGCCTTCATGAAGCCGTGGAAGGTGATCGTCTTGCCGGAGGCCGAGAACTCGGCGTCGCGGCCGTCCGCCGCGGTGCCGCCGATCTTGACGGTGACCGAGTTGCCGGTCGCGTCCTTCATCTGGGAGGCGACGGTCCGCTTCCAGATCAGCTCGTAGAGCTTGAACTGGTCGCCGGTGAGGCCGGTCTCCGCCGGGGTGCGGAAACGATCACCCGAGGGACGGATCGCCTCGTGCGCCTCCTGGGCGTTCTTGACCTTGCCCGCGTAGACGCGCGGCTGGTCCGGCAGGTAGTCGGCGCCGTACAGCTGGGTGACCTGGGCACGGGCCGCGGCGACGGCCGTGTCGGAGAGCACCGTGGAGTCCGTACGCATGTAGGTGATGAAGCCGTTCTCGTACAGCTTCTGCGCCACCTGCATGGTCGCCTTCGCACCGAAGCCGAGCTTGCGGCTGGCCTCCTGCTGGAGGGTGGTGGTGCGGAAGGGGGCGTACGGCGAGCGGCGGTACGGCTTCGACTCGACCGAGCGGACCGCGAACCGGGTGTCGGCGAGGGCCGCGGCGAGCGCGCGGGCGTTCGCCTCGTCGAGGTGGAGCACGTTCTGGGTCTTCAGCTGCCCGTCGGCGCCGAAGTCACGGCCCTGCGCGACGCGCTTGCCGTCGACCGTCGCCAGCCGCGCGACCAGCGAGGACGGGTCGGACGGGTCGCCGGCGCGGCCGGTGGAGAAGGTGCCGGTGAGGTCCCAGTACTCGGCGGAGCGGAAGGCGATGCGCTCGCGCTCGCGCTCGACGACGAGCCGGGTGGCGACGGACTGGACACGGCCGGCGGACAGGCCGCGCATGACCTTCTTCCACAGGACCGGCGAGACCTCGTAGCCGTAGAGCCGGTCGAGGATGCGGCGGGTCTCCTGGGCGTCGACCATCCGCTTGTTCAGCTCGCGCGGGTTGCGCACGGCCTGCTGGATCGCGTCCTTGGTGATCTCGTGGAAGACCATCCGGTGGACCGGGACCTTGGGCTTCAGGACCTCCTGGAGGTGCCACGCGATGGCCTCGCCCTCGCGGTCCTCATCGGTGGCGAGGAAGAGCTCGTCGGACTCGGCGAGCAGCTCCTTGAGCTTCCTGACCTGCGCCTTCTTGTCGGCATTGACGACATAGATGGGCTGGAAGTCATGGTCGACGTCGACGCCGAGCCGGCGCACCTCGCCCGTGTACTTCTCCGGCACCTCGGCGGCGCCGCTCGGGAGGTCACGGATGTGCCCGACGCTCGCCTCGACGACGTAGCCGGGGCCGAGGTAGCCCTTGATCGTCTTCGCCTTGGCAGGCGACTCGACGATGACGAGTCGGCGGCCGCCGTGTGCGGTCTCGCTGGTCGGGGACAACTTCGCTCTTCTCTCCGGTCGACGCTCTCTGGCACGTACTGACTGCGTACGTACGCGGCGCGGCGTACGTACGGCGCTGGCACGCACGGCAGCGGCACGTACGGTGACACTGTCGTCGCTGCGGAGTGTGACGGTACAACCCGCCCCCGTGTCAAACGGCAAAAGCCCGCAACGGCCACTCGAACGGTAACCCGACTCCGCCCCTTCCTGCCGCCCGGACTCCCGGACAGCCTCCCCGGCGGGTCCACGTCACAGCCGGCCGAAGCACCAGATCCCGAGCAGGAGGAAGGCCGCGCCGAAGAGCGCCGTGAGCACCGCGGCGGGTCCGGGAGCCACCCCGAGCGCCACGGGCGCACCCTGCCGGACCCGGACCCCCGTCCACAGCAGCAGCACCGCCCCGAACAGCGTGAACGCCGCCCCCGCGAAGATCGCCGGCCCGCTCTCCATGCCCCTGCCCCGTTCCCTCGCCCATGGCTCTTCGGTCCCCGCGGCCGAGGCTGGCACCTCCCGGCGTCAGCAGGGCTAATTCCCGGTGAACGGCAGGCACGGACCGGAACGGTTTCACGAGGATGGCCGGTACTCCCTTCCCCCTCTCTCTCCCTCTCCCCGTTCTCCCCTTCCTCTCTTTCTCCTCGTCACCCCACGTCTCTTCGTCACCTCACGTCTCTTCGTCACATCACGTCGAGCGTGGCCCGCCGCCGGCTGCCCCGCTCGTAGAGCGCGAGCAGCGCCACTGCCAGCAGCGCGTACCCCGCGCCCACGAGCAGCTCGGCCCCGAGCAGCCGCCCGTCGAGCCCGCCGCCCGCGGTGAGCCGGCGCGCCGCGTCCGCCGCGTGGGTCAGCGGCAGCAGCTCCCCGGCCGTCCGCATCCACCCGGGCAGGGTGTCCCGGGGGACGGCGGCGCCCGTGAGGAGCAGGAGCAGCGAGCTCGCCACGTTCGACACCAGGAACACGTCCCGGAAGCGCGGCCCGAGGGCGCCGAGCGCGAGTCCGAACGCCGAGCAGGCCCCGGCCCCGGCCCCGGCGAGCAGGACAAGCCCCAGGCCGGGCAGCGCGCCCGCCGGCACGCGCAGGCCGAGCACGGTCGCGGCCACCGTGAGCACGAAGGCGCTGACGACCAGTCCGTTGAGGACGTACGGCAGCGCCCGTCCGGCCCACAGCGGGACGCGGGCGCGGGGCGAGAGCAGGACGGCGCCCAGCGTGCCGTACCGGCGCTCGTTGGCGAAGGCCATCGTGCCGCCGTACACGCAGGAGGCGGAGGCTGCGAGGACGGCGTTCCCGACAAGATGGAAACGGTCGTCGGCGACCCCGAGTTCCCGTCCGAGGAAGACGAAGAAGAACACCTGGAGCAGCGGTCCGACCAGCAGCGTTCCGATGAACATGGGCGGAGTCGTCCAGTTGAACAGGGCGCGGTACGAGATCGCCCCGCCGACCACGAGGAGCCGGGCGGAGGCACGGAAACGGAACAGCGCGTCCACGCCCTCGATCGCGAAGGTCCGGGCACGGACGAGGACTTCGTCCTCGACGAGCCTGCGCATCACCGGCCAGTACGGGGCGATGGCCTCCTCCCACCAGGCGGCGTAGGCATCGGCGAGCGTCGCGCACGCCGCCTGCGGTTCCGTCAGACAGGGCCGCAGGAACGGCGCTTCGGCCATGTCCGGGTAGTAGACGGCGGCCTGGGCGCGCACGAAAGCCGGGCCGGTGGCCCGCAGGGCGTCCAGCTCCTCGTACACGTCCGGGGTGCCGGTGGGCCGGGGCAGCAGGAAGTCGGAGACGTCGTACCGCCCTTCGGCGAGCAGGTCCCACAGCGGCCGCAGGCGATCGTCCTCGCGCCACACCGCCCGGGCGTGGCCCACTCCTGGTACGGCCAGGAGGGGGTGCGTCAGGGCAGCTGGAGGTGCAGGGCGCAGAAGGCGTCCCGCAGCGGGCTCACGCGATCCGGGTCGCGCCGAACGCGGCCTCGTCCAGCTCGATCCGTATCAAGCTGACCTCCCGTCCGCGGCGGGCAGCAGGAAGCCCTCCTCGACCAGGAGCCGGATCGCCTGCGGGGTGCGGTCCCGCAGCACGACCGGGTCCTCGCCGGTGAGCTGGGCGATGGCGTCCAGGATCTGCCCGGCGCTCAGCGTGCCGTCGCACACGCCCGCGAAGCCGGCGGCGACGTGGTCGACGCGGGTGGCGCGGCGCATCCCGCGGTTCTGCCGGAGCAGGACGTGCTCGGGGTCCTCGGCACCGGGCATGCCGACCTGCTCCTGCACGACCTCGGGCGCGAGGACGAAGTGGCCGGCGAGCAGCGCCGCGTCGTCGTGGCCGCGCAGGTAGTCCTGGCGGTCGAAGTGGGCCCGCACGGTGTCGCCGAGCGGCTGCTCCACCGGGTGCGGCCACTCCTCGACGACGATCGACGGCTCGACCGCGCCGGAGACCACCGCCGGGTTCTTGCGCAGTGTGATCCAGCCGAAGCCGACGCCCTTGGTCTTGCGGGCCTCGAACTCGTCGAGCCACCGTCCGTACGCGAGGCGGTACTCGGCCGGGTCGCCGCGGTGGTCGCCGCTGTCGCGCAGCCACAGCTCGGTGTACTGCGTGATGTCCTGGACCTCGCGCTGCACGATCCAGGCGTCGCAGCCGCGCGGCACCCAGGAGCGCAGCCGGTCCTGCCACTCCTCGCCCTCGACGTGCTGCCAGTTGGCGAGGAACTGCGCGTACCCGCCGTCGTTGAGGCGGTCCCCGGCCTGCTGCACCAGCGTGCGGCACAGGTCGTCGCCGCCCATGCCGCCGTCGCGGTAGGTGAGTCCGGCGCCGGGGGAGATCACGAACGGCGGGTTGGAGACGATCAGGTCGTACGTGTCGCCGTCGACCGGCTCGAAGAGCGAGCCCTGGAGCAGCTCGGCGCCGCGGGCCCCGGAGAGGGCGAGGGTGAGCCGGGTGAAGTCGAGGGCACGCGGGTTGAGGTCGGTGGCGGTGACCAGGGTGGCGTGCTGGGCGGCGTGCAGCGCCTGGATGCCGGAGCCGGTGCCGAGGTCGAGGGCGGTGGCGACAGGGGTGCGGACGGTGATGCCGGCGAGGGTGGTGGAGGCCCCGCCGACGCCGAGGACGACGCCTTCGTCCTTCTTGCCGATGCCGCCGGCGCCGCCGACGGCGCAGCCCAGGTCGGAGACGATGAACCAGTCCTCGCCGTCCGGGCCGCCGTACGGGCGGACGTCGACCGTGGCGAGCACGGCGTCGTCCTCCCGCACCACCCAGCCGTCGGCGAGCGCCTCCTCCAGGGGCAGGGCGGCGGCGGCCCGCTCGTACTCCACGGCCCGCTGGAGCAGGAACAGCCGGACGAGGGTGTCCAGCGGGGCGTCCCCGCGGGTGGCGCGGAGGGCGGGCACGACCTCGCTGCGGGCGAGGGCGGCGTACGCCTGGGCGCCGAGCAGGTCGAGCAGACCGTCGGCGGTGAAGTCGGCGGCGAGCAGTGCCTCGCGCAGTCGGGCGGCGTGCGTGGGCACCGGAAGGCTGGTGGTCGTGCTGGTCGTACTCACGTGCCCCATTGTGACGGCCGCCACCGACAACGGGCGGGCCGACCCGGCGAAGGCGCCCGGTCGGCCCGTCACTGAGTCCGCTGCGTGGTCCTGCGCGGACTACTCGCTCTACTCGCTCTACTCGCTCTTGGCGGAGGCGGAGGGCTTCGCCGAGCCGGAGGGCTTCGCGGAACCGGACGGCTTGGCGGAACCCGACGGCTTGGCGTCCGGCGCGCCCGCCTTCGGGGACGCGCTCGGCGGCAGGGACGCCTTCGGGGTCTGGCAGCCGGGCTGCTTGGCCATGGCCTGGCCGAGCTCGCCGGCCTGGAGCTTGGCCACGGCGTCCTGGTCCATGTTCTGGATCTTCGCCAGGTTGTCCGAGACGACCTTGAGCCCGTCGGCGAACTTCTGCTGGTTCGTCGTGTCGAGCGCGTCGACCTGCTTCTTCAGCCCGTCGTAGGCCACGGCCGTGGCGTTGAGCTCCTTGATGGCGTCCTGCTGGATCTTCTGGCCGTTGTCGACCGGGGGCGCCCCGGCGCTCTCGACGGCCTTGGCGAGGGCCCGGTCGGCGTCGGCGATGTCCTGGAACGCCTTGGAGTCGGCGGCCTGGATGGTGGCCGGCTTGCTGTCGGCAGCCGTGGAGATGATCAGCTGGTTGGCGTTGGCCCGCTTCTGGATCTGCGGCTGCGCCTGGTCGCAGAACGTCTTGGCCCAGTCGTCGACCTTGTTGCCCTCGTCGTCGCTGCAACCGGACAGCACGAGCATCAGTACCGCGCCGCCGGACAGTGCGGCCGCAAGCTTCTTGTTCACCGGATCGGTCCCTTCCAAGGCTCTCGGCCCCGGAACATACACGCCATGCGGGTGTGATCCACCGATCGTGCGACCGGTTCATCCGGCATTGCAGCCGTTTGAACCAAGTCAACAGGGGCGGACGTCACGTCGGAACAGTCCGCCCGCCCCCGGCCCGCACTGCTGTTTTGACGGAGCATCAACAACCGTTACGAGGGGACGGCGGCGTCCTTCGACGAACCGTTCCGCTCGGGCGTGTCGTCCCCGACGGCCACCGAGCGCCGCTTGGAGACGCGGACCGCGGCCACGATGACGACGATCGCGATGACCGCGACGAGCGCCCGCAGCCAGGCGCTCGCATCGGCCCCGTAGCTGAACTGCACCACCGCCGGGGCGATGATCAGCGCGACCAGGTTCATCACCTTCAGGAGCGGGTTGATCGCCGGGCCCGCGGTGTCCTTGAACGGGTCGCCGACCGTGTCGCCGATGACGGTCGCGGCATGGGCGTCGCTGCCCTTGCCGCCGTGATGGCCGTCCTCGACCAGCTTCTTGGCGTTGTCCCAGGCGCCGCCGGAGTTGGCGAGGAAGACGGCCATCAGGGCGCCGGTGCCGATCGCGCCGGCGAGGTACGAGCCGAGCGGGCCGACGCCGAGGGTGAAGCCGACCGCGATCGGGGCCATCACGGCGAGCAGTCCGGGCGTGGCGAGTTCGCGCAGCGCGTCCTTGGTGCAGATGTCGACGACCCGCCCGTACTCGGGCTTCTCGGTGTAGTCCATGATCCCGGGGTGCTCGCGGAACTGCCGCCGCACCTCGTACACCACCGCTCCGGCGGACCGGGACACCGCGTTGATGGCGAGCCCGGAGAAGAGGAAGACGACGGCGGCGCCGAGCACCATGCCGAAGAGGTTGTTGGGCTGGGAGATGTTCATGGAGAGGTTCGTCTCGGTCGCCTTCGCCCCGACGTCGGCGACGGCGGTCGCGATGGCGTCCCGGTAGGAGCCGAACAGCGCGGAGGCGGCGAGGACGGCGGTGGCGATCGCGATGCCCTTGGTGATCGCCTTGGTGGTGTTGCCGACGGCGTCGAGGTCGGTGAGCACCTGCGCGCCCGCGCCCTGCACGTCGCCGGACATCTCCGCGATGCCCTGGGCGTTGTCGGAGACCGGCCCGAAGGTGTCCATGGCGACGATCACGCCGACCGTGGTGAGCAGCCCGGTGCCGGCCAGGGCGACCGCGAAGAGCGCCAGCATGATGGACGCGCCGCCGAGCAGGAAGGCGCCGTAGACGGCGAGGCCGATGAGCAGGGCCGTGTAGACGGCGGACTCCAGGCCGAGCGAGACGCCGGCGAGGACGACGGTGGCGGGGCCGGTCAGGGAGGACTTGCCGATGTCGCGGACCGGGCGCCTGCCGGTCTCGGTGAAGTAGCCGGTGAGCTGCTGGATGAGCGCGGCGAGCACGATGCCGATGGCGACGGCGACCAGGGCGAGGACGCGCGGGTCGCCGCTGTGGGTGGGGATGCCGGGCTCGGTGACGCCCTTGAGGTCGGCGTAGGAGGACGGAAGGTAGGCGAAGACGGCGACGGCGACGAGGGCGAGCGAGATCAGCGCGGAGAGGAAGAAGCCCCGGTTGATGGCGCTCATCCCGCTGCGGTCGGCGCGCCGCGGGGCGACCGCGAAGATGCCGATCATCGCGGTGACGACGCCGATCGCGGGCACCATCAGCGGGAAGGCGAGTCCGAGGTCGCCGAAGGCGGCCTTGCCGAGGATGAGCGCGGCGACGAGCGTGACGGCGTACGACTCGAAGAGGTCGGCGGCCATGCCCGCGCAGTCGCCGACGTTGTCGCCCACGTTGTCGGCGATGGTCGCGGCGTTGCGCGGGTCGTCCTCGGGGATGCCCTGCTCGACCTTGCCGACCAGGTCGGCGCCGACGTCGGCGGCCTTGGTGAAGATGCCGCCGCCGACGCGCATGAACATGGCGATGAGCGCGGCGCCGAGGCCGAAGCCCTCCAGGACCTTCGGCGCGTCGGCGGCGTAGACGAGAACCACGCAGGAGGCGCCGAGCAGCCCGAGGCCGACGGTGAACATGCCGACCACACCACCGGTGCGGAAAGCGATCTTCATGGCCCGGTGGGAGACGGTCGTGAGGTCCCTCTCGGGCTCGCCGGGGCCTGGCGTGGCCTCCCGGGCCGCGGCGGCGACACGCACGTTCGCGCGGACGGCGAGCCGCATGCCGACGTACCCGGTGACCGCCGAGAAAAGCGCCCCCACCAGGAAGAACAGCGAGCGGCCGGCCCGCTGCGACCAGTTGTCGGCGGGCAGCAGGAACAGCAGGAAGAACACGACGACGGCGAAGACGCCGAGGGTGCGCAGCTGCCGCGCGAGATAGGCGTTCGCGCCTTCCTGGACGGCGGCCGCGATCTCCTTCATCTTCTCCGTGCCCTCACCCGCCCGCAGCACCTGCCGGACGAGAAGCTGGGCCACGAGCAGCGCCGCGAGCGCGACGGCCGCGACGACGACCACGATCACGCGGTTCTCCTGGGTGAGCACCGCGGCTGCGAGACCCGCCATTCCGTCCTCCTTGACGTCATGAATCCAGGACAAGGCGGATTGTAAGGAGAGAAACCCGGTCAAAACAGGGCGCCGCATTTGTAATGCGTGAATACCTTTCAAGTACCGCCAAATGCGGCAATGAGACCAAGGCATCCGCGGCGGATCGGGGGCCGCAGGCATGAAAAGAGGCCCTGCGTGGCAGGGCCTCTTCTTTTCACGCTGTGGGCGTAACTTCCGCTACGCCACAGGATCAGGTGAGCGCGGCGTCCGGGTCGGCGGGCCAGCTCATCCGGATGGTGCCGCCCTCCTGGCCGGCACTCACCTCGACGTCGTCGACGAGCCCGCGGATCACCGCGAGGCCCATCTCGTCCTCGCCACCCGCGTCGTCGAAGTCCTCGTCCGGTGCGGCGTCGCGCGCGCCGGGCACGCCGGCGGCGTCGGCCGCCGCCACACCCGCGCCGGGCACCTCGTCGCCGACCTCGATGGAGAAGGTCTTCTCCTCCTCGGTCAGCACGACCCGGACGGGGGTGGTGACCCCGTTGCTGCGGTGCAGCCCGACCGCCCGGGAACACGCCTCGCCCACGGCGAGCCGGACCTCGTCGAGGACCGCCTCGTCGACCCCGGCCCGTCTGGCGACCGCGGCGGCCACGAGGCGGGCCGTGCGGACGTGCTCGGGCTGAGCACTGAAGAGGAGTTCAACGGTGGCCATGCGATTCCCCTGGGATTCTCGAGGGCTGCACGAGGGCGAGGGCCGCGCGAGGGCGCGGCCTCAGTCGGCAGCGTTGATGGCCTCGTCCACCGACGTGTGGATCGGGAACACCTTGGTGAGACCGGTGATCCGGAAGATCTTGAGGATGCGCTCCTGGTTGCAGACCAGACGCAGCGAGCCCTCGTGCGCGCGCACGCGCTTCAGTCCGCCCACGAGCACGCCGAGGCCGGTCGAGTCGAGGAAGTCCACGCCTTCCATGTCGACAACAAGGTGGTAGCTGCCGTCGTTCACCAACTCGACCAACTGCTCGCGCAGCTTGGGCGCGGTATACACATCAATCTCGCCGCCGACCTCGACGACCGTTCGGTCGCCGTTGGGGCCGGGCACAGTGCGAGTCGAGAGAGACAGGTCCACGGGTCCTCCAGCACCTAGCTATCGAGCGGCCGTCCCTCTGGACTCCCGTGCGGAGCCACGGGACGGACGCCGGCCGCGATGGCATTCAATCACTTACCGGCAGCCATGCACGACGCCTTGGGAGCATTGTCCGTCACGCCGGTGACACACTCGGTGCCGATGGCCGAGAATCACCGCCCCAGCCGACCCGCCGCAGAGACGGGCAGCCGCCCCTCTCCGAGCGAGGTACTCGCCCGGCTCTCCCGAGGCGAGAGCCGGGCCGCGCGCATCACCCATACGGAGCATCTGCCCGCCCGTGAGGGCCGCCATGCCGTGTGGCCGCACCGCATCCGGGCGGAGGTGATCGCCGCCATCGAGCAGGCCGGCATCGAGCACCCCTGGGCCCACCAGGCGGAGGCCGCCGAGCACGCCCTGGACGGCACCTCCGTGGTGATCGCCACGGGCACCGCCTCGGGCAAGTCGCTCGCCTATCTCACCCCCGTCCTCTCGACCCTCCTGGACGGCGCCGAGGCTCCCAACGGCCGCGGCACCACCGCCCTCTACCTGGCCCCCACCAAGGCCCTCGCCGCCGACCAGCGGCGAACCGTACGCCAACTGGCCGCCCCGCTCGGCAACCGGATCCGGCCCGCCGTCTACGACGGCGACACGCCGGTGGAGGAGCGCGAGTGGGTCCGCCAGTACGCGAACTACGTGCTCACCAACCCCGACATGCTGCACCGGGGCATACTCCCCTCCCACCCCCGCTGGTCCTCCTTCCTGCGCTCCCTGCGCTATGTCGTCGTCGACGAGTGCCACACCTACCGGGGCGTCTTCGGCTCCCACGTCGCCCAGGTGCTGCGCCGGCTGCGCCGGGTCTGCGCCCGTTACGGCTCCGAGCCAGTCTTCCTGCTCGCCTCGGCCACCTCCGCGGAGCCGTCCCTCGCCGCCGGACGGCTCACCGGCCTGCCGGTCACCGAGGTCGCCGACGACGCCTCCCCGCGCGGCGAGCTGGTCTTCGCCCTGTGGGAGCCGCCGCTGACCGAGCTGCACGGCGAGCAGGGCGCCCCGGTCCGCCGCACCGCCACCGCCGAAACCGCGGACCTGCTGACCGACCTGACCGTGCAGGGTGTCCGCTCGGTCGCCTTCGTCCGCTCCCGGCGCGGCGCCGAGCTGATCTCGGTGATCGCCCAGGAGCGCCTCGCCGAGGTCGACCGCTCCCTCGCCCGCCGGGTCGCCGCCTACCGCGGCGGCTACCTCCCCGAGGAGCGGCGCGCCCTGGAGCGGGCCCTGCACTCCGGGGAACTGCTCGGTCTCGCCGCGACGACCGCCCTGGAACTGGGCATCGACGTCTCCGGCCTGGACGCCGTCGTCATCGCCGGCTACCCCGGCACGCGTGCCTCCCTGTGGCAGCAGGCGGGCCGGGCCGGCCGCTCGGGCGAGGGCGCCCTCGCCGTCCTGGTCGCCCGCGACGACCCGCTGGACACGTTCCTGGTCCACCACCCCGAGGCGATCTTCCAGCAGCCCGTCGAGTCGACCGTCCTGGACCCCGACAACCCCTACGTCCTCGCCCCCCATCTGTGCGCCGCCGCTGCGGAGCTCCCGCTGACCGAGGCCGACCTGACCCTCTTCGGCCCGGCCGCGCCCGGACTGCTGCCCCAGCTCGAGTCGGCCGGACTGCTGCGCCGCCGCACGGGCGGCTGGTACTGGACCCGCCGGGAGCGGGCCGCCGACCTGACCGACATCCGGGGCGGCGGGGGCAGCCCGGTCCGGATCGTCGAGGCCGGCACCGGCCGGCTCCTCGGCACCGTCGACGAGGCCGCCTCCCACGCCTCCGTCCACGAGGGCGCCGTCCATCTGCACCAAGGCCGCACCTATCTGGTCCGCGAGCTCGACCTGAAGGACTCCGTGGCCCTGGTCGAGGAGGCGAACCCGCCTTATTCGACCACCGCCCGCGACACCACCTCCATCTCCGTCCTGTCCACCGACACCGAGATCCCCTGGGGAGCCGGCCGCCTCTGCTACGGCTCCGTCGAGGTCACCAACCAGGTCGTCTCCTTCCTCCGCCGCCGTCTGATCACCGGCGAGGTGCTCGGCGAGACCAAGCTCGACCTGCCGCCCCGCACCCTGCGCACCCGGGCCGTGTGGTGGACGGTCACCGAGGACCAGCTCGACGCCGCCCGGATCAACCCGGAGATCCTCGGCGGCGCCCTGCACGCCGCCGAACACGCCTCCATCGGCATGCTCCCCCTCTTCGCCACCTGCGACCGCTGGGACATCGGCGGCGTCTCCGTGCCGCTCCACCCCGACACCCTGCTTCCGACGGTCTTCGTCTACGACGGTCACCCCGGCGGCGCCGGCTTCGCCGAACGCGCCTTCCAGACCGCCCGCGCCTGGCTCACCGCCACCCGCGAGGCCATCGCCTCCTGCGAATGCGACTCCGGCTGCCCCTCCTGCATCCAGTCCCCCAAGTGCGGCAACGGCAACGACCCCCTCCACAAGCGCGGCGCGGTCCGCCTCCTCACGGAACTCCTCCGAGAGGCGCCCCAGCCACCGGCCCCGGAAGACCGGGAGGACCGAGAGGACCGGGAAGACCTGAAGCCCTCAGAGGAGCCGGAGGGCCTGGAGGACCTGAAGGCCCCAGAGGAGCCGGAGAGCCCGCCCGCGACCTGATCTCGACCGACCAGGCGCCGAGCGTGACGCGGGCGGTGACGTCCGCGATGTCCTCCCGGACCCGGCAGCGCGGCAGCGCGGCCCCCTGAGCGACGGCCACCCGGCCGGCGGCGGCGCAGGCGTCGGCCTCGCCCCACAGGGCGCGGTCGGCGGCGGCGAGGGCCGCCAGATCGGCTGCCGCGCCGGCCCGGTGGCGGGCGGCGACGGCCTGGCCGAGGGCCAGGACTGCGCCGAACACCACGCACAGGGCGCACGCGGCGAACGCCGTCCACACCGTCGCCGCTCCCCGGTCGGCCCCGGGCCGCCGGCTCATGGGGCCGCCTCCCCCACCGTGTCCTCGGCGAGCGCCGCCGCACCGGCCCGCAGGGTCAGCCCCAGTCCGCCCGGACCTGGCGCCGTCGCCTCCACCGTCACCCGCCACAGCTCGCCCTCCCGCGCCACGGTCACCCGGGCGCCGTCGGGAGCGGCCGCCCGGGCGGCGGCCTCGGCGGCCGGCACCGGCTCGGACCGGGCCACCGCCCGCGCTCCGGCCCTGGCCGCGTCCACGCACCGGATCTGCGCGGCCGCCGCGGCCAGCGCCCACAGCAGCGCCGCCGTGAACAGGACGAGGGCGGGCAGCACGACCGCAGTCTCGGCGGTCACCGCCCCCCGGTCAGAACGGCGCATCGAGGGCCTTCCCGATCACCGACTCCAGCGCCTTCGAGACCGTGCCACTGGTGAGCACCTTGTAGAGCACGGCCGCGAACGCCGCCGCCGCGATGGTGCCCATGGCGTACTCGGTGGTGCTCATGCCGGCGTCGCGCCGTACCGCCGCCGTCCGCGTCCGCCACCACTTCTTCAGGAACGTCCACGTCCCGACCTTCATGTCCAACTCCTCGTTCGATTCGTCGCCTTCAGCCGACTTCTGCATCGGCCGGCTTCTGTCTTGATCTGCCGTGTGTTCTGCCGTGCATTCATCTGCCGGCGAGCAGTCCGCTCGCGAGGCCGATCACCACCGGAGTCACTCCCACCGCCAGGAAGGCGGGCAGGAAGCACAGTCCGACCGGCGCCGTGATCAGCACCTGCGCCCGCTGTGCCCGGGTCGCCGCCGCACGGGCACGGGCCGCCCGCAGGCCCTCGGCATGCCGTGCCACGGCTTCGGCCGCGGGCGCCCCCGAGGAGGCCGCGCGCTCCAGGCAGCGGGCCAGTCCCAACGCGCCGGGTATCTCCCCGAACCTCCGCCACACCTCAGTCGGTTCGCCTCCGAGCCGCAGCTCGGCCGCCGTACGGAGCAGCCGTCCGCCGACCGGACCGCCCAGCGAACGGCCCACCGCCTCCGCCGCCTCGGCGGGGGCTGCCCCGGCCGAGGCGCAGGCCGCCAACAGATCCGCCGCGAGCGGCAGCTGACGCTGCGTTTCCGCCCGTTCCGCCGCGATCTCGGGCGCGTCGCGCGGATGTCGCGCCCGCCACCACCACGCGCCCCCGGCAATGCCGGCCCCGACGAGCAGCCCCAGCACCCCGCCCACCAGCACGTAGCCGGCAAGGCCCGCCGCACAGGGCACGCCCCAGGCTCGTACGCGCGGCGACAGGCGCGGGCCGGACCATCGCCCGGGTGCCGGAACCGTCGCGAGCAGCAGCAGCGCGGCTCTGCGGCGCGTCCGCCGGTCCCGACGCCTTCCGGTCAGCGCCACGACCGCCGCCGCCAGCGCGCAGAGCACCGCGAGGACCCCGGTCACAGCCGCTCACCGCCCCGCACGATCCGGGCCGCCCACCACAGCCCCACGGCCTCCAGGACCCCGCCGACGAGCAGACACACCAGGCCGGCAGGGGTGTGCAGCAGCACCCGCAGGGGCCGCGCCCCGAGCGCCGCCCCGAGACCGAGTCCGGCGACCGGCAGAACCGCGAGGACGGCCACCGTGGCCCAGGCTCCGGCCAGTTGGGCCCGCAGCCGCTCCCGCTGGTCCCGGTGGGCCCGTAGCGCGGCCTCCAGCCGGTCGAGGCCGGTGGCGAGGCCCGCACCGCCGTCCACGGCGACCTGCCAGCACGCGGCCATCCCGGCGAGCCCGTCGGCCCCGTCCCTCCGAGCGGCCCGGCGCAGCGCCTCCGGGACGTCTCCGCCGAACCGGGCCGCCGCCAGGACCGCGGCCTCCTCGCCGCCGAGCGCCCCCGTCGTCCGCGCGGCGAACGCCAACGCCTGGGCGGGCTGCCACCCGGCTCTCAGCTCCCCGGCGACCGCCCCGCACAGGGCCACCACCCGGTCCGCCCGCGCCTCACGCTCCCGGCGCGCCCTCGCGGCACGCAGTCTGCGACCCACCAGCGGCACGGCCACCGCGCCCGCCAGCAGCGGGAGCGGCGAAGCTCCGAGGAGCGCGCACACCGCGGCCACCGGAAGACACCACCACTCCCGACGGCCGCGCACCGCCTCCCGCCAGCGCCCGGCAGCCACGGGTCGGAGCAGCACTCCCGGCCCTCCGGGCAGCGTCAGGACCGAGCGGGCCCTGCGCAGCGCCCGCTCCCGCGCGGCCGTCCACCACAGCACCGGTGCCGCACACAGCACCGCCGCGCCCGTCGTCACCATCACGGCTCCCCTCCGATCAGCGACCGCAGCCGTCCCCAGCCCGGCTCGCGCTCGAACCCGCCGGCCGCCCAGCGCAGCGCGGGCACCGTCACGACCAGCCCCTCCCGGTCCCGCTCCAGGACGTGCACCTCGGCGATCCGCCGACGCCCCGAGCGGTCTCGCACCAGGTGCAGCACCGTCGAGAGCCCGGCGCCCAACTGGCTGTGCAGGGCGGCCCGGTCGAGCCCCGCCGCCGTCCCCAGGGCCTCCAGCCGGGCCGGCACGTCGGCCGCCGTGTTGGCGTGGACCGTCCCGCAGCCGCCTTCGTGACCGGTGTTGAGGGCGGCGAGCAGGTCGACCGCCTCGGGCCCCCGGACCTCACCGACGACAAGCCGGTCCGGTCGCATCCGCAGCGCCTGCCGCACCAGGTCCCGCAGGGTCACGAGCCCCGCACCCTCCTGGTTGGGCGGGCGTGCCTCCAGGCGCACCACATGCGGGTGGTCGGGGCGCAGTTCCGCGGAGTCCTCGGCGATGACGATCCGCTCCCGCTCGCCCACAAAACCGAGCAGGGTGGAGAGCAGGGTCGTCTTGCCGGATCCCGTGCCGCCGCTGACGAGGAACGAGACGCGGGCCTCGACCAGCGCCCGCAGCAGCGGCTCGCCGCCGGGTGGGACCGTGCCGGCCCCGGTCAGCTCCGCCACGGAGAAGGCCCTCGGCCGCACCACCCGCAGCGAGAGACAGGTGGAGCCGACCGCGACCGGCGGCAGTACGGCGTGCATCCGGGTGCCGTCGGGCAGCCGGGCGTCCACCCACGGCCGGGCGTCGTCCAGGCGCCGCCCGGCCACGGCCGCGAGCCGCTGCGCCAGCCTCCGTACGGCCGCCGCGTCCGGGAAGGTCACCCCGGTCGGTTCGAGCCCGGCGCCGCGGTCCACCCAGACCCGGTCGGGTGCCGAGACGAGGACGTCGGTGACCCGGGGGTCGGCGAGCAGCGGCTCCAGCGGCCCGCTGCCGATGAGCTCGCAGCGCAACTCCTCGGCGGCGCCGAGCACTTCCGTGTCGCCGAGCAGCCGGCCCTGGGCGCGCAGCGCCGCGGCGACGCGGGCCGGAGTCGGTTCGGCGCCGCTCTCGGCGAGCCGCTGCCGCACGGCGTCGAGCAGTCCCGCGCCGCTCATGCCGCACGCTCCGGGGCGAGCACGCGGTCCCAGAAGGCGGTGCAGAAGCGGCCGAGTCCGCCGCGGGCGTCGGCACCGGGCGGCGGTCCGCCGTCCCCGGCAGCCGAGAGCCCTTCCTCTGCGGGGAGTTCACCGACGAGGGGCAGCCGCAGGGCGTCGGCGATCCACCATTCGTCGAGCCCGGGCGCGTACGGCCCGCGGACGACCGTGCGCAGGTCGCGGAGCACCGTGCCGACCGCTCCGGCCACCCGGTGGGCGGCGGCGACGGCGCGCAGTTCACCCGGGACGAGCAGCAGCCCGACGTCGAGCTGGGCGAGCGCCTGGGTGACCGCGCCGTCGACGTGGCGGGGCAGGTCGACCACGACGACTCCGCCACGGCGGCGGGCGGCGGCAAGCACCGAGCGCATGGCCTCGGGCGGCACCCGCACCGGGTCCCCACGGTCCCAGCTGAGGACGCGCACGTTCCGGACTGAGGGCAGCGACTCCTCCAGGGCGGCACCCGCCACGCGCCCCTTCGAGGCGGCGAAGTCGGGCCAGCGCCGGCCCTCGACGCGTTCGCCGCCGAGCAGTACGTCGAGTCCGCCGCCGAGCGGATCGGCGTCGACGAGCAGGGTGCGCTCCCCGGCCCGCGCGGCGGCGAGCGCCAGGGCGCAGGAGAGGGTGGAGGCGCCTGCGCCACCGCGTCCGCCGATGACGCCCACGGTGAGGGCCTGCCGGCCGGTCCCTTCGACGGCGTCGGCGATCAGGTCGACGAGCCGGTTCTCCTCGCCGGGCAGGGCCAGGACTCCTTCGGCGCCGATCTCGACGGCGCGCCGCCATACGCCGGGGTCGTCGGATTCCCTGTGGACGAGCAGCACGCCGGGCCTGCGGGTGGCGCCCCGGCAGCTGGCCGCCGCGTCGTCGCCGACGAGGACGAGCGGTGGGTCGGTCCAGCCCGGACGGCGCTCGGGCACGGTGTGGTGCACCTCGGGCTCGGCGCCGGCGGCGGCGCACAGCCGCAGCAGGTCGTCGAGGAGCACCAGGTCCTCGGTGACGATCAGCGGCCGGGCCTGCCGCGCCCCTTCCCCTCCTGCACCCGCACCTGCACCGGGACCCGCACCCGCCCCCGGGCCCGTGTCCCTGTCCGAGTCCGTGTCCCGGCGGGCGGTCGACCCGCCTCGTACCGGCCTTCCGGAAGCCTTCGATCCGTGCACGGCGCACACTCCCCACCTGATTCCAGCGGTCCGCGAACTTCGCGGCCGGAATCAAGGTGCAGCCGTCTCGGAAATCTTGTGGATCTTGCTCAAAAACTGTGGATAACCCGCCGCCTGTGAATAACTTCGCCACCCAAACAGGTACTGCCCGGAGAGCAGCGCGACGGCTACGCTGAGTGACGAAATGAGGTGTCGTGCGGCTGCCCGGGCGACGCGGTGGCGCGAGCTGGAAGGAGGGGCGGCGATGCCGGTTCCACGGTCGAAAACGGGTCCGGACATGCGACGACCCCCGCCGGGGGGGAGAGCGGGGGTCGTCTCTCCGGCCGACTCGGGGGGGGAGGAGCCGGACCGGGTTAGCACGGTCGCGAACGATCCGTGACTTCCATGGTGTACCCGAGAGCCTTCTCAGGCAAACCCACGCGCCCCAGCGTACGCCGAATGGCGGGCACCTATGCTCGGGCTCGTGGAAAACCACTCGATGCCGCGCGCAGCCGCCTTCTTTGACCTGGACAAGACGGTCATTGCGAAGTCCTCGACGCTGACCTTCAGCAAGTCCTTCTACCGGGGCGGACTGATCAGCCGCCGCGCCGCGCTGCGGACGGCGTACATCCAGTTCGTGTTCCTGGCGGGCGGAGCCGATCACGACCAGATGGAGCGGATGCGCGAATATCTTTCCGCGCTCTGCAAAGGCTGGAACGTCGCGCTGGTCAAGGAGCTCGTGGCCGAGACCCTGCACGATCTGATCGACCCGATCATCTACGACGAGGCGGCCTCGCTCATCGAGGACCACCACGCGGCCGGCCGCGACGTCGTGATCGTCTCGACCTCCGGGGCCGAGGTCGTCGAGCCGATCGGCGAGATGCTGGGCGCCGACCGGGTCGTCGCCACCCGGATGGTGGTCGGGGAGGACGGCTGCTTCACCGGCGAGGTGGAGTACTACGCCTACGGACCGACCAAGGCCGAGGCGGTCCGGAAGCTGGCCGAGTCCGAGGGATACGACCTCTCGCGCTGCTACGCGTACAGCGACTCGGCGACCGATCTGCCGATGCTGGAGACCGTGGGCCACCCGTATGCGGTGAACCCCGACCGGACGCTGCGACGGGAGGCGGTCGCCCGGGACTGGCCGGTGCTCGTCTTCGACAAGCCGGTCCGGCTGAAGCAGCGGCTGCCCGAGTTCACGATGCCGCCCCGTCCGGCGCTCGTCGCCGCGGCGGCGCTAGGTGCGGCCGCCGCCACCGCCGCGCTCGTCTGGTACGCCAGCCGCCGTCGGCAGGCGACCTCGCTGCCGCGGGCCGCTCACAGGCCGCTTAGACCTCTCGGCCTTGCCGATCGCTTTGCCCGGATTTGAGGTGAAAGCAAAGAAGCGGAGTCAGCACTTTCGCTTCCTCCCGGACAGGAGTAGAAAGGAATCAGGCCCGCGAGACCTAGGACATCCGAGAGGATCACCTGTTGAGCAAGTCGGCCCCACGGACCTAACGCACAGAAACCTGGCACCCACGCGACGTCGACCCTTCGATTAAGGGCCAGCCGCACCAGGCGCAGGGCAAAGTTCCCCGCCTGATGGGCACATATCGAGGACGCTTGGTAACTGGGTAGACGTGCCAGCGGCGGTACCGAAGTCTGGTACCGCCGCAACCCATGCACGGGCCTTTTCCGGCCCGTACGGGACTTTCAGGCCGCGCCGCGCTGCAGCGCCTCACAGACGGCCGTCGACTCCCGGACGCCGAGCTCCACGGCCCGCCCGCAGTGCGCGATCCAGGCGGCCATGCCCTCCGGGGTCCCGGACAGGTACCCCTCGAAAGCCGCCAGGTAGGCCGCCCTCCCCAGCTCAGCGTGGCCGACCTCGGCAGGGCAGATCGCCTTGGGGTCGAGGCCGCTGCCGATCAGCACGATCCGCTCCGCCGCCCGCGCGATCAGACCGTTGCGCGAGGTGAAGGGGCGCAGGGCGAGGAGTTCGCCGTGCACGACGGCGGCGGTGACCAGGGCCGGGGCCTCACCGCCCGCGATGATCAGCTCCGCGAGCCCGTCGAGCCGGGCCGAGACCTCCTCGGGCGTCGGCAGCGCCGCCTCGATCAGCGGCTCGTCCACCGTCTCACCCGCCTGGCGCGGCCGGCCCGTGGAGTCGAGCGGCTCGCCCTCGGCGACCAGGTGCAGCCGGGCGAGCACCCGCACCGGCGACTGGCGCCAGATGGACAGCAACTGCCCGCACTCGGCGGTCAGCCGCAGGGCCGCGCCCACCGTGCGGGCCTCCGGGTCGGCACTGAAGTCGGTACGCCGACGGACCTCCTCCAGGGCCCAGTCGGCACCCGCGAGCGCGGCCGAGCCACGCGAGCCGCGCAGCGCCGCCTCGGAGGTGATCTCGTTGCTGCGACGGCGCATCACACGGTGGCCGTAGACCCGGTCGACGGCCTTGCGTACGGAGTCCACCGAGTCGGCGACGCCCGGCAGGGAGCCGAGGGCGGCCAGGGGGTCAGAGGCGTGCGTACTCATAAGTAGGGAGGCTACGCGCCTGGCGGGCCCGCCCCACCTTGGAGTGGTCTTCTTCACGCATCCCGACCACGACCCGCAATCGTCCCGCTACGCTAGGTGAACATGAAGATCGCTTTCGTGGGGAAGGGCGGCAGCGGCAAGACCACGCTGTCCTCGCTCTTCATCCGACACCTCGCCGCCACCGGGGCCCCGGTCGTCGCGGTCGACGCCGACATCAACCAGCACCTCGGGGCGGCCCTCGGCCTCTCCGACGAGGAGGCCGCCGCGCTGCCCGCGATGGGCGCGCATCTGCCACTGATCAAGGAGTACCTGCGGGGCGACAACCCGCGGATCGCCTCCGCCGACACGATGATCAAGACGACGCCGCCCGGGGAGGGTTCGCGGCTGCTCCGGGTCCGCGAGGACAACCCGGTCTACGCGGCCTGCGCCCGGCCCGTGCGGCTCGACGGCGACGAGATCCGGCTGATGGCGACGGGCCCGTTCACCGAGTCGGACCTCGGCGTGGCCTGCTACCACTCGAAGGTCGGCGCGGTGGAGCTGTGCCTGAACCACCTGGTGGACGGTCCGGACGAGTACGTGGTCGTCGACATGACCGCGGGCTCCGACTCCTTCGCCTCCGGCATGTTCACCCGCTTCGACATGACCTTCCTGGTCGCCGAGCCGACGCGCAAGGGCGTCTCCGTCTACCGCCAGTACAAGGAGTACGCACGGGACTTCGGGGTGGCGCTCAGGGTCGTCGGCAACAAGGTGCAGGGCCAGGACGACGTCGACTTCCTGCGCTCCGAGGTCGGCGACGACCTCCTGGTCACGGTCGGCCACTCCGACTGGGTCCGCGCCATGGAGAAGGGCCGCCCGCCCCGCTTCGACCTCCTGGAGCCCGCCAACCGCACGGCCCTGCGCACCCTCCGGAACGCGGCGGACGGCTCGTACGCCCACCGCGACTGGGAGCGCTACACCCGCCAGATGGTGCACTTCCACCTCCGCAACGCGGAGAGCTGGGGCAACGCCAAGACGGGGGCCGACCTGGCGGCGCAGGTCGACCCCGGGTTCGTGCTGTCGGAAGGGCTCAGCCTGTCCGAAGAGCTCGGTCTGGCCGAAGGGTTCAGTGCCGTGCAGCCGGCCTGACCGGAGCGGCGGCCGGGGCGCCGGCAGGAGCGGCCGGCTGGGAGGCCAGGAAGGACTGCCAGCCGGCCCTCGGGGCCTCGCCGACCTTCAGGGTGCGCATCTTGGCGATGACGGCGGGGTCCTGGGCGTCGAGCCAGTCGGCGAGCTGGCGGAAGGAGACGCACTTGACGTCCTTCTGCACACAGACCGTGGCGATGGTGTTCTCGACGGCCCGCATGTACGTGCCGCCGTTCCACGACTCGAAGTGGTTGCCGATGATCAGCGGCGCCCGGTTGCCCCGGTACGAGCGCTCGAAGGCCTGCACGAGGCCGTCGCGCATCTGGTTGCCCCAGTACTCGTGCCGGGACGGGTCGCCCTGGGTCGTACCGGACTGGTTGACCAGGAAGTTGTAGTCCATGGACAGCGTCTGGAACGCGCGGCCGGGGACCGGCACGAGCTGCATCGACAGATCCCACAGGCCGCGGTCCTTCTTGGGCCAGATCTGGTCGTTGACGCCGCTGGTGTCGTAGCGGAAGCCCATCTGGGAAGCCGCCTGGACGAAGTTCTCGCGGCCCTCCAGGCAGGGCGTGCGGGCGCCGACGAGCTCCTTGTCGTAGTCGAACGGGAGCGGCTGCTCCGCCTTCAGGCCGGCGTTGGTCTTCCAGTGCTTGACGAAGGACTTGGCCTGGTTGATCTCGCTCTTCCACTCGTCGACCGACCAGGTGCCCACGCCTCCGTCCTTGCCGCAGAAGTGGCCGTTGAAGTGGGTGCCGATCTCGTTGCCCTCCTCCCACGCGCCGCGCAGCTGGCGCACGGTGTCGCGGATGCCCTCGAGGTCGTTGAAGCCGATGTCGGAGCGCCCCGGGGAGTGCTGCGGCGGGTCGTACAGGTCGCGCTTCTCCTCCGGCAGCAGGTACACGCCGCTGAGGAAGTACGTCATCGTCGCGCCGTACTGCTTGCCCACCTTGCGGAAGTGGGAGAAGAGCTTCTGGCTGTCCTCGCCGGCGCCGTCCCAGGAGAACACCACGAACTGCGGCGGTTCCTGGCCCGGCTTCAGGCGCTGCCAGACCGGCTGGTGCGGCTGGGCGCCGGTGAAGGCGGTGGAGCCGTCGCCGATCAGCCGGACCGCGCTCTGCGGGGCCGCGGCGGGGCCCTTCTTCGCCGGGCCCGCACCCGGCGCGCCCTTCGGGGTGGAACCTCCCGAGCCGGAGCAGCCGGCGAGGCCGGCCGTCAGGGCGACGGCGAGGGCGCCGACGGCTAGCACCCTCCGCTGGACAGTGGTCCCTCTTCCGGTGCTTCTCCCGGCGGCTGCCATGTAGCCCACCTCTCCTCGGATCCTCGGATTTCCGTACAAGCGGCGCAAACCTCGCACCCGGTCTGCCGGGGAGCCGCAACGACAAGCGGCATAGCTACGTTCTGTCACCGGATCCGGTGAATCATTGCCCCATTTGCCCCGAAAATAATGCCAGAGTCTTTACTCTCCATTACTATCCATTTACTGAGCGTTGATCGGTGTCCCCGCCACTGCCCCGGAGGAGACGGGAACATGACCCTCTACCGCCCCACCCGACCGACCACCCGGCCCCGCCTCCAGCGGCCGCACAGCCCGCCGGACGGCGACCGCCGCCGCTTCCGTGTCGCCGGCGCGGACCTCTCCGCGTCCGTCGCCGTCTTCCTGATCGCGCTGCCGCTCTCGCTCGGCATCGCCCTCGCCACCGGAGCCCCGCTCCAGGCCGGTCTGGTCGCCGCCGCCGTCGGCGGCATCGTGGCCGGCCGGCTCGGCGGATCGCCCCTCCAGGTCAGCGGCCCTGCCGCCGGGCTGACCGTGGTCACGGCCGAGTTGATCCAGCGCTACGGCTGGCGCACCACCTGCGCCATCACGGTCCTCGCCGGACTGGCGCAACTCGGCCTGGCCGCTCTGCGGGTGGCCCGGTCCGCCCTCGCCGTCTCCCCGGCCATCGTGCACGGGATGCTCGCCGGCATCGGCGTCACCATCGCCCTCGCCCAGCTCCACATCGTGCTCGGCGGCACCCCGCAGAGCTCCACCGTCGACAACGCCCTCGGCCTGCCGGACCAGCTCGCGCACGCGTCCGGCGCCGCGCTCGCCGTCAGCGCCCTCACCGTCGCACTGCTGCTCCTCTGGCCGCGTCTGCCCGCCCGTACGGGACGGCTCCTGCGGAAGGCCCCCGCCGCACTGGTCGCGGTGGGCGCCGCCACGGCGTTCGCCGCGCTCGCGGGGCTCGGCGTGCCGCGGGTCGACCTGCCGTCGTGGAGCAGCCACGCGCTGCCCGGGCTGCCGGACGGCCCGGTCCTCGGGATCACGGCCGGGGTGCTGACCATCACGCTGGTCACCAGCGTGCAGTCCCTGCTCTCCGCCGTCGCCGTCGACAAGCTGGTCGCCCGGCGCGCCGCCGGCGCGGGAGCCGCCGCCCCCGCGGCCGGCCGCACCCGGCTCGACCGCGAACTCGCCGGTCAGGGCGCGGCGAACATCGTGTCCGGCGCGCTCGGCGGGCTTCCGGTCGCCGGGGTCGCGGTGCGCAGCGTCGCGAACGTGTCGGCCGGAGCCGTGAGCCGCAACTCGGCGATACTGCACGGCGTCTGGATCGTGCTCGCCGCCCTCTTCCTCGTCCCGGTCCTCGACCTCATCCCGCTGCCCGCGCTGGCCGCCCTCGTGATGGTGGTCGGCGGGCAGATGGTCAGCATCACGCACATCAGAGCCGTCACCCGTCACCGTGAAGTCCTCGTCTACGCGGTGACGTTGGCGGGAGTGGTGTTCCTCGGGATCCTGGAGGGCGTGGGCCTCGGGGTGGCGGTGGCGGTGGCCGTCGCGATGCAGCGGCTGGCCCGCACCCGGATCACCCGGGAGGAGCGGGAGGGGCGGCATCTGGTGCGGATCCGCGGCCAGTTGACCTTCCTCGCGGTGCCGCGGCTGAGCCGGGCGCTGCACCAGATCCCGGCGGGCGCCGACGCCGTCGTGGAGCTGGACGGGTCGTTCATGGACCACGCGGCGTACGAGACGCTGCACGACTGGCAGACCTCGCATCTGGCGCACGGCGGCACGGTGCGGACCACCGGGCCCAGCGGCGGCCTGATCGCCGAAAGAACGCCGGCCCCGGGTGCCGGGGCCGCGGCCGCCGGCTCCCCCGCCACGCACTCCTGCTGCCACCCTTGGACGCCGTGGCGCAACCACCAGTGCGGCGAGGTGCAGCCGGCCGGCGAGACCCGGAGCGGCACCGGGCACCGGCTGGCGACCGGCATCGGCGCGTTCCAGCGGGACACGGCGCCGCTCGTCAGGGACGAGCTGGCGCGACTGGCCCGGGAGGGGCAGCGGCCCTCGCAGCTCTTCCTGACCTGCGCCGACTCCCGGCTGGTCACGAGCATGATCACGTCCAGCGGCCCGGGCGACCTGTTCACCGTGCGCAATGTGGGCAATCTGGTGCCGCTGCCCGGCGAGGAGAGCGGGGACGACTCGGTGGCGGCCGCGATCGAGTACGCGGTGGAGGTGCTGCGGGTCGAGTCGATCACGGTCTGCGGGCACTCCGGCTGCGGCGCGATGCAGGCCCTGCTGGGCGGCGGCGCCGACGGGGCGTCGACCCCGCTGCGGCGGTGGCTCCGGCACGGGCGGCCGAGCCTGGAGCGGATGGCGAGCCGGCGCCACGCCTGGGCCCGGATCTCCGGGCGGCTGCCGGCGGACGAGGTCGAGCAGCTGTGTCTGACCAACGTGGTGCAGCAGTTGGAGCATCTGCGGCGGTACGAGTCGGTGGCCCGGCGGCTCGCCGAGGGCACCCTGACCCTGCACGGGATGTACTTCCACGTGGGCGAGGCCCAGGCGTATCTGCTGGCCGGCACGGACGAGGTGCACAGCTACGACGACGTGTTCAACCACGTGCCCCCCGCCCCGAAAACACGGGAGTCCGCCACGCCGGAACCGACGGTGCCGGTCCTGGAGGTGGCCCGGGCGTCATGAGGCGCGGGCCGGTCCCGCGCCCGCTGAACCTTCCGTTCCGTTCGTCCGTGCAATGGTGTGACGCCCGCTCCCTTCCGCTCGGGGAGCGGGCGTCACCTCCGCGCATCCACTCACAGGTCTAAACCAATTACCCGGAGGCTCTTGTCACCCGGGCATCCGCCTGATGAGCTATGACGCGGGACACATAGGCACATAGGACGCCCTGGGAAAGGGAGATGTCGTGAGCAACGAATCCTTGGCCAATCTGCTCAAGGAAGAGCGCCGCTTCGCGCCGCCCGCCGAGCTGGCCGCGAACGCCAACGTGACGGCGGAGGCGTACGAGCAGGCCAAGGCGGACAGGCTGGGCTTCTGGGCCGAGCAGGCCAAGCGGCTCAGCTGGGCCACCGCGCCGACCGAGACCCTCGACTGGTCGAACCCGCCGTTCGCCAAGTGGTTCGCCGACGGGGAGCTGAACGTCGCGTACAACTGCGTCGACCGGCACGTCGAGGCCGGCCACGGCGACCGGGTGGCCATCCACTTCGAGGGCGAGCCCGGCGACAGCCGTGCCATCACCTACGCCGAGCTCAAGGACGAGGTGTCCAGGGCCGCCAACGCCCTCACCGAGCTCGGTGTCACCAAGGGCGACCGCGTGGCCGTCTACCTCCCGATGATCCCCGAGGCCGTCGTCTCGATGCTCGCCTGCGCGCGCATCGGCGCCGCCCACTCGGTGGTCTTCGGCGGCTTCTCGGCCGACGCCATCGCCACCCGCATCGAGGACGCCGACGCCAAGCTGGTCATCACCGCCGACGGCGGCTACCGCCGTGGCAAGCCGAGCGCGCTCAAGCCCGCCGTCGACGAGGCGCTCGACCGGGTCGACCGGGTCCGGAACGTGCTGGTCGTGCGGCGCACCGGGCAGGACGTGGCCTGGACCGAGGGCCGGGACGTCTGGTGGGACGACATCGTGGCCCGCCAGCCCGCCGAGCACACCCCGGAGGCGTTCGAGGCCGAGCACCCGCTCTTCATCCTCTACACCTCCGGCACCACCGGTAAGCCGAAGGGCATCCTGCACACCTCCGGCGGCTACCTCACCCAGGCCGCGTACACCCACCACGCCGTCTTCGACCTCAAGCCGGAAACCGACGTCTTCTGGTGCACCGCCGACATCGGCTGGGTCACCGGCCACTCGTACATCACGTACGGCCCGCTGGCCAACGGCGCGACGCAGGTCATGTACGAGGGCACCCCGGACACCCCGCACCAGGGCCGGTTCTGGGAGATCGTGCAGAAGTACGGCGTCACGATCCTCTACACGGCGCCGACCGCGATCCGTACGTTCATGAAGTGGGGCGACGACATCCCCGCCAAGTTCGACCTGTCGTCGCTGCGGATCCTGGGTTCGGTCGGCGAGCCGATCAACCCCGAGGCATGGATCTGGTACCGCAAGAACATCGGCGCCGACAGCTGCCCGATCGTGGACACCTGGTGGCAGACCGAGACCGGCGCGATGATGATCTCGCCGCTGCCCGGCGTCACCGAGACCAAGCCCGGCTCCGCGCAGCGCCCGCTGCCCGGCATCTCCGCCACCGTCGTCGACGACGAGGCGAACGAGGTGCCGAACGGTGGCGGCGGCTACCTGGTCCTCACCGAGCCGTGGCCGTCGATGCTCCGCACCATCTGGGGCGACGACCAGCGCTTCATCGACACCTACTGGTCCCGCTTCGAGGGCAAGTACTTCGCCGGTGACGGCGCCAAGAAGGACGACGACGGCGACATCTGGCTGCTCGGCCGCGTCGACGACGTCATGCTCGTCTCGGGCCACAACATCTCCACGACCGAGGTCGAGTCCGCCCTGGTCTCCCACCCGTCCGTCGCCGAGGCGGCCGTGGTCGGCGCCGCCGACGAGACGACCGGCCAGGCGATCGTCGCCTTCGTGATCCTGCGCGGTACGGCCAGCGAGGACGACGCCCTCGTCGCCGAGCTGCGCAACCACGTGGGCGCGACCCTCGGCCCGATCGCCAAGCCGAAGCGGATCCTGCCGGTGGCGGAGCTGCCGAAGACCCGCTCGGGCAAGATCATGCGCCGGCTCCTGCGCGATGTCGCCGAGAACCGCGAGCTGGGCGATGTCACGACGCTGACGGACTCGTCGGTCATGGACCTGATCCAGACCAAGCTGCCGGCCGCGCCGAGCGAGGACTGAGCGGCGCGCTGAGCCACTGAAGCGCAGGTGAGCGCCCGTTCCGGAGCATCCGGGACGGGCGCCTTCGCGTTGTCCACAGGCGTTTGTCCACAGGGGGTGCTGGTATCCCCTTACGCACCTAAAGTGAAGATCACCGGACACCACCGGGGCATCTTTAGGTAAAGTAAGGGTTTACGAGGTGCGCCGGGAAGTCTGGTCGGCAAGTGCTCTGTGCTGCCCACCGACCGGAGGTTCGCCCCGTGCCCGCGCCCACGACCGCGCCCAAGCCCGCCAACGACCGCAGGTTCCTCGGCCGTCTCTCGCTGCCCGAGCGCCGGTTCGTCGCCGACGCGCTGCGCACCGAGACCGTCGGTGGCGTGCTGCTCCTGGTCGCCGCCATCACCGCGCTCGTGTGGGCCAACTCCCCGCTCAAGGACTCCTACGCGGCGATACGGGACTTCCACATCGGCCCGGCCGCCCTCGGGCTCGACCTGTCGATCCAGCACTGGGCGGCGGACGGACTGCTCGCGATCTTCTTCTTCGTGGCCGGCATCGAGCTCAAGCGCGAGCTGGTCGCGGGCGAGCTGCGCGATCCCAAGGCCGCCGCCCTGCCCGTCATCGCCGCCATATGCGGCATGGCCGTGCCCGCCCTGGTCTACACGCTGGTCAACGTGGTCGGCGGCGGGGACCTCGGCGGCTGGGCGGTGCCCACGGCCACGGACATCGCCTTCGCGCTCGCCGTCCTCGCCGTGATCGGCACCTCGCTGCCCTCGGCGCTGCGGGCGTTCCTGCTCACGCTGGCCGTCGTCGACGACCTGTTCGCCATCCTGATCATCGCGATCTTCTTCACCGGCGAGCTGAACTTCGCGGCCCTCGGCGGCGCCGTCGTCGGCCTGGTCGTCTTCTGGCTGCTGCTGCGCAAGGGCGTCCGCGGCTGGTACGTGTACGTGCCGCTGGCCCTGATCATCTGGGGCCTGATGTACAACAGCGGCGTCCACGCCACCATCGCCGGTGTCGCCATGGGCCTGATGCTGCGATGCACCACCCGGGAGGGCGAGGAGCACTCCCCCGGCGAGCACATCGAGCACCTGGTGCGGCCGGTCTCCGCCGGTCTGGCCGTGCCGCTGTTCGCGCTGTTCTCGGCCGGGGTGACGGTCTCCGGGAAGGCCGTCAGCGACGTCTTCACACAGCCCGTGACGCTCGGCGTCGTGCTCGGGCTCGTGGTCGGCAAGGCGGTCGGCATCTTCGGTGGCACCTGGCTCGCCGCCCGCTTCACCCGGGCCTCGCTCAACCCCGACCTGGCCTGGCCGGACGTCTTCGCCGTCGCCTCACTCGCCGGCATCGGCTTCACCGTCTCACTGCTCATCGGCGAGCTGGCCTTCGCGGGCGACCCGGTCCTCACCGACGAGGTCAAGGCGGCCGTGCTCATCGGCTCGCTGATAGCCGCCACGCTCGCCTCGGTGCTGCTGAAGCTGCGGGTGCGCAAGTACCAGGCGCTGTGCGCCGAGGAGGAGCGTGACGAGGACCACGACGGCATCCCCGACGTGTACGAGGAGAACAACCCGGAATACCACCTGAGGATGGCCGAGATCTACGAGCGGAAGGCCGCCGAGCATCGTGAGCGCGCCCAACTGGCGGGGGCACCGCGCGATGAGGCCGACCGTCCGGCATGATCTGAGAGCCACTATCCGGCCCGTAAGGGGAGAAGAGGGAGCAGCCATGAGCGACCCGTTCGACGGAACCGAGCGCAGCCTCGGCCAACTGGTCGCCTCGGCGACCGCCGAGATGTCCGCACTGGTGCACGACGAGATCGCCCTGGCCAAGGCCGAGATCCGCCAGGACGTCAAGCGCGGCGGGATCGGCGCGATCCTCAGCATCGGCGCGCTGGTGGTGCTGCTGTTCTCGCTGCCGATGCTGAGCTTCGCGCTCGCGTACGCCATCAACACCTGGACCGGCGGGCACAACGGCAACGGCGGCTGGAACTTGGTCTGGTGCTTCCTGCTCTCCTTCGCCGCGAACGTGCTGTTCGCCGGGCTGCTCGGGGCCATCGCGGTCGCCAAGTTCAAGAAGGTGAAGCCGCCGAAGAAGTCCATCGCCTCGGCCAAGGAGACCGCGGCGATCATGCAGAACGTCAAGCCGCATCCCCGCATCGAGCCGGCCGGCGCGGACCTGGTCGCCCTGGACAAGGGCGAGTCTGTGGCACGCTCGTCCGCATGACCGTCCCTGAGAGCAGCAGCGCCAACGGCGGAGGCCCGGTCCGCATCGACGGACCGTGGACGCACCGCGACGTGGCGGCCAACGGTGCCCGATTCCACATCGCGGAGATGGGCGACGGCCCGCTCGTGCTGCTGCTCCACGGCTTCCCGCAGTTCTGGTGGACCTGGCGGCACCAGCTGCCGGCCCTCGCCGAGGCCGGGTTCCGGGCCGTGGCGATGGATCTGCGGGGCGTGGGCGGCAGCGACCGTACGCCCCGCGGTTACGACCCGGCCAACCTGGCCCTGGACATCACCGGTGTGGTCCGCTCGCTGGGCGAGCCGGACGCGGCGCTCGTCGGCCACGACCTGGGCGGCTATCTCGCCTGGACGGCCGCCGTCATGCGGCCCAAGCTGGTGCGCCGGCTGGTGGTCTCCTCGATGCCGCACCCGCGCCGCTGGCGCTCGGCGATGCTCTCCGACTTCTCCCAGACGCGCGCCGGCTCGCATGTGTGGGGCTTCCAGCGGCCGTGGCTGCCGGAGCGTCAGCTCGTCGCGGACGACGCGGCGCTCGTCGGGAGGCTCATCGAGGAGTGGTCGGGCCCGCACCCCCGGTCGGCCGCCGACGAGGAGGCCCTGGCGGTCTACCGGCGGGCCATGTGCATCCCGTCGACCGCGCACTGCTCGATCGAGCCGTACCGCTGGATGGTGCGCTCCCTGGCGCGGCCCGACGGCATCCAGTTCAACCGGCGCATGAAGCGGCCGGTGCGGGTGCCCACGCTGCATCTGCACGGATCGCTCGACCCGGTGATGCGCACCCGCAGCGCGGCGGGCTCCGGGGAGTACGTGGAGGCCCCGTACCGCTGGCGGCTCTTCGACGGGCTCGGGCACTTCCCGCACGAGGAGGACCCGGTCGCGTTCACCACGGAGCTCGTCAACTGGCTGAAGGACCCCGAGCCGGACCGCTGACAGGCTGTCGACGGGCCACTGACGGTCCGTCGGCGTTCTGTCGCCCGCCGGTGGCGCACAGGCGTCCGCCGAACTGCCATGTGCCCCGCGCATACGCCAATTGGCGGGCCCCGGGGCGGTTACCGACCTTGGGCCCCGGGCAGACGTCCCGGTATGGGCTGGACGCACGACTACGGAGACACAGCACGCGACCGACGCTCGATGGGCGGCTCCGGCGCCCCTGAGCGGGGCGGCACGCAGGACCAGGGCCACGCGCACGCGGCGTCGGCCGTGGGGATCTCGCGCATCCTGCGCCGCCGGGCCCGATGGGTCTCGGCCCGGCTGCGCCACACCCGTACGTAGCGGGAAGCCCCGTACGTCACACCCCCGCACTCCACCGCCCGCAGCGCGCTACAGCGCGCAGCCCTGGCTGTCGACCTGCTGGTTGGCCGCCCGGCCCTGGGCGATGTCCTGCCGGATCTCGTCGACCGTGAGCGCGTACCCGGTGTTGGCGTCGTCGAGGGAGCGGGCGAAGATCACGCCGGACACCTTGCCGTCCTCGGTGAGGAGCGGTCCGCCGGAGTTGCCCTGACGGACCGTCGCGTACAGCGAGTACACGTCCCTGCGCACCTCGCCGCGGTGGTAGATGTCGGGCCCGTTGGCGGTGATCCGGCCGCGGACGCGGGCGGAGCGCACGTCGTAAGCGCCGTTCTCCGGGAAGCCGGCCACGATGGCGTTGTCGCCGCTGCGCGCGTCCTCGTCGGTGAACTGGAGTGGCCGGGCGTCCAGGTCGGGCACGTCGAGGACGGCGATGTCGCGCTTCCAGTCGTAGAGCACGACCTTGGCGTCGTAGAGCTTGCCCTCGCCGCCGATCTGCACGGTCGGCTCGTCGACGCCGCCGACGACATGGGCGTTGGTCATCACCCGGCGGTCGGCGAAGACGAAGCCGGAGCCTTCGAGCACCTTGCCGCAGCTGGGCGCGGTGCCGACGACCTTGACGACGGAGCGCTTGGCGCTGTCGGCGACGGAGCTGTGGGCGAGCGCCGGATCCGGCGGCCTGACCTCGGTGATGGGCTCGTTGGCGAAGGGGCTGAAGACCTGCGGGAAGCCGTTCTGGGCGAGCGCCGAGGTGAAGTCGGAGAACCAGCCGGGCGCCTGATCCGGCATCACCCGGGAGACCCCGAGCAGCACCTTGGAGTTGCGGACCTGCTTGCCGATGGTGGGCATGACGGTGCCGGCGAGCGCGGAGCCGATCAGCCAGGCCACGAGGAGCATCGCGACGACGTTCACCAGCGCGCCGCCGGTGGCATCAAGGGCGCGCGCGGGGGTCCAGGTGATGTGCCGGCGCAGTCTGCTTCCCAGGTGGGTGGTGAACGCCTGGCCGACGGAGGCACAGACGATGACCACCATCACGAAGACCCCGGTGGCCACCGTGGAGACCTCGCTGTGGTCGGTCAGCTGGTTCCAGATGACCGGCAGCAGCAGAACGGCGACGAGACCGCCGCCGAGGAAGCCGATCACCGAGAGGATGCCGACCACGAAGCCCTGGCGGTAGCCGATGATCGCGAACCACACGGCGAGGAGCAGCAACAGGATGTCCAGCACGTTCACCGTCAAGAGCCTCGCAGATTCGTCTTCGGTCGCCCGGGGGCCAGCCTGTCATGCCCTCCAGTCGAGCGGGACCTTCCTGGAGCGGTCCCAGGGCTGCTCCCAGCCCGCGTAGTGCAGCAACCGGTCGATCACTCCGGCGGTGAAACCCCAGACCAGAGCCGATGCGACGAGGAACGCGGGGCCTTCGTGACCGAGCGGGTGGACGGCCATGGCACGGTTCGCGGGGTCCGTGAGATCCGCCACGGGGACGGTGAAGACCCGTGCGGTCTCGGCGGGGTCGACGACCCCGACCGGGCTGGGGCGGCGCCACCAGCCGAGCACAGGGGTGACGACGAAGCTGCTGACCGGGATGTAGAGCTGGGGCAGCACGCCGAAGAGCTGGACGCCGGCCGGGTCGAGGCCGGTCTCCTCGCGGGCCTCGCGCAGCGCGGCCCGCAGGAGGCCGCCGTCGGCCGGGTCGCCGTCCTCGGGGTCCAGCGCGCCACCGGGGAAGGACGGCTGGCCGGCGTGTGAGCGGAGGCTGCCGGAACGCTCCATCAGGAGCAGCTCGGGGCCGCGCGCACCCTCGCCGAAGAGGACGAGCACGGCGGACTGCCGCCCCGCGCCGTCCTCGGGCGGCAGGAAGCGGCTCAGCTGCTCGGGCTCGACGGTGCGGGCCGCCCGGTCGACCGGCGCCAGCCAGTCGGGCAGCCCGGCCCGGCTGAGCAGGCCGCCGGTCATACCGTCGGCCGCACCGCCGATCTCCTTGCCGTGGAGCTCTTCGCCGTGGATCTCTTCACCAGTGCGCGTCATAGGCACCCCCGTGTTTCACAACGCGGTCGGAGTCGTCGTTCGTTCCCTCATGCGCTCGGGCTCGCGCCCAGCGGGGGCGCCGGCTGCCCCGGGTAGTCCGGGGGCGGGTTGAGCCGCTGGCCCGGGAAGCCGCCCTTCTCGTACTTCAGGAGCTTCCTCGCCTTCTCCGGATCGGTCTCGCCCTCCCCGTACGAAGGGCAGAGATGGGCGATCGGGCAGGCGCCGCACGCGGGCTTGCGGGCGTGGCAGATGCGGCGGCCGTGGAAGATCACCCGGTGCGAGAGCATCGTCCACTCGCTCTTCGGGAAGATCTCGGCGACCTCGGCCTCGATCTTCACCGGGTCGTCGGACTCGGTCCACTTCCAGCGGCGCGCCAGGCGCATGAAGTGGGTGTCGACGGTGATGCCGGGCACGCCGAAGGCGTTGCCGAGGACGACGAAGGCGGTCTTGCGGCCCACCCCGGGCAGCTTGACCAGGTCCGCCAGGCGGCCGGGGACCTCGCCGCCGAAGTCGTCCCGGAGGGCGGCGGCCAGGCCCATGATCGACTTGGTCTTGGCCCGGAAGAAGCCGGTCGGCCGGATCAGCTCCTCGACCTCCTCGGGGACGGCGGCGGCCAGGTCCTCGGGGGTCGGGTAGGCCGCGAAGAGCGCCGGGGTGGTCTGGTTGACCCGCAGGTCGGTGGTCTGGGCGGACAGGACCGTGGCGACCAGGAGCTCGAAGGGGTTGCGGAAGTCGAGCTCGGGATGGGCGTACGGATAGACCTCGGCGAGTTCCCGGTTGATCTTCCGGGCCCGCCGGACCATGCCGAGGTGCGACTCGGGCCTGGCGACGGCCTTCTTCACGGCCTTCTTGGCAGCCTTCGCCGCGGGCTTCGCGGCGGGCTTCGCGGCAGCCGTCTGCTCGGCGGCGGCCGCCCTGCGCGCCGTCTCCTTCCCTGCCTCTTTCGCCGTCTCCTTCTTCGCGGCCGCCGTCGTCTTCTTCGACGTGCCAGCCACGCCCCGCGATGAGCGTTTTGTCACATTTGGCTGTTTCGACACACCGTGTTCGCCCACAGCGGAATTACCTTCGTCCCGCACTCTTCCAGCCCCCTTGGCCTGTGCTCTCACCGGCGAGTTGGACACCCGGCCAGCCTAGGGGCCGCCGCCGACATCCGCCCCGCGCGCACCCGATCACGACCCAATCGGGCCCCTGACGTACGGAAAGGCCCTCCGGTGAGTCAAACTTGTTGTGATTGATCGCACCTGAGGTCGACATAGGAGAGAACTCGTGGACGACGTTCTGCGACGCGCGCCGCTGTTCGCGGCGCTCGACGACGAGCAGGCCGCCGAGCTGCGCGCCTCGATGAGTGAGGCGACGCTCGCCCGTGGCGACGCACTGTTCCACGAGGGCGACCCGGGCGACCGGCTCTACGTGGTGACCGAGGGCAAGGTCAAGCTGCACCGCACCTCGCCCGACGGCCGCGAGAACATGCTGGCGGTCCTCGGCCCCGGCGAGCTGATCGGCGAGCTGTCCCTGTTCGACCCGGGCCCGCGCACCGCGACCGCGACCGCGCTCACCGAGGTCAAGCTGCTCGGCCTCGGCCACGGCGACCTCCAGCCCTGGCTGAACGCGCGCCCGGAGGTGGCCAGCGCCCTGCTGCGCGCCGTGGCCCGCCGCCTGCGCAAGACCAACGACCAGATGTCCGACCTGGTCTTCTCCGACGTCCCGGGCCGTGTCGCCCGCGCGCTCCTCGACCTGTCGCGCCGCTTCGGCGTGCAGTCGGAGGAGGGCATCCACGTCGTCCACGACCTCACCCAGGAGGAGCTGGCCCAGCTGGTCGGCGCCTCCCGCGAGACGGTCAACAAGGCGCTCGCCGACTTCGCCCAGCGCGGCTGGCTGCGCCTGGAGGCCCGTGCCGTGATCCTGCTCGACGTGGAGCGCCTCGCGAAGCGCTCGCGGTAAGCGGACTCAGCGGACTCAGAAGAGTCGTACGTACGAGAAGGGGGCCGCCCGGTCGATCCGGGTGGCCCCCTTCCGTATGCGCATCGGGAGTGCGCATGGGGATGTGCATGGGGAGCGGCGCTATCTGTTGCCGCTCCCTCTCGGCGTTTCCGGCGCTTTCGGCGCTTCTAGCGCTTCGAACCGTCCACGATCAGCGGGTTCGAGCCGCCACCGCCGCACGGCACCGCGTAGACCGGGTTCTTCGCCGAAGCCTCCCGGTAGGCGTCGATGCACTGGTTCATCAGGACCTTGTCGGTCAGCGAGTCGTTGAGGATCTTGTTGGCGCGGGCGATGCCCTCGGCCTCGATACGGCGCCGGTCGGCCTCGGCCTTCGCGGTGCGGGAGGCCTCCAGGGCCCGCTCGGTGGCCTGCTGCTGCTGGATCTTGCGGTCGATCTGGTCCTGGAGTGCGTTCGACGGCTTCACGTTGCGCAGGTTGACCGTGGTGACCTGGATGCCGCGCGGGGCGAGCCGCTGCTTGATGAGGGACGCGATCTCGGCGTTGATCCCCTCGCGGTCGGAGGCGTACCCCTCCTCGCTGGTGTGGCGGGCGAAGACGTTGCGGACGATCTCACGGCTGTCCGGGTAGACCAGCCGCTGCTGGATGGCGTCCTCACTGCCGGCCAGCCGGTACAGCTCGACGGCCTGCGACGGGTGCACCGCCCACTTCACGGTGACCTCGGCGTACATCACGCCACCCTGCGAGGAGCGGACCTCGACCACGTCCTTGTCGGAGAGGTTGAGGTCCACCGGGCGGGTCGAGAAGGTCGTCACGCTGGTGAACGGCGACACCACGTGCAGGCCGGAGGACAGCGGCGAGCCGACCTTCCCGAAGGCGACCGGGACGCCGACCTCGTAGGCGCTGACCACGTAGGTCATGCTCGCGACCAGCGAGAACAGGCTGGCGAGCAGGGCGCCGAGAGCACCCAGCTTGAGGCCGCGGGTGTCGTTCGCGCGGCCGATGAAGTAGAGCACCGCCGCTGTGATGACCAGCAGGATGGCTATGACGAACACGGGCTTCCCCCCGAGAGCTACGGCCAGATGTAAGCGGAGCGTAAGACACGCGCCGTAGCCCAGAGGTTGCAGGGTCCGATCAGATCCGGGTCCGGTCCGATCGGGGGCCGATCAGATCAGGCCGTGGTCCCGTAGATAGTCCAGCTGCGCCCGTACCGACAGTTCCGCGGCCGGCCACAGCGAGCGGTCCACGTCCGCGTACACATGCGCCACCACCTCCGGAGCCGTCCGGTATCCGGCCTCCACGGCCGTCTCCACCTGGGCGAGGCGGCTCGCCCGGTGCGCCAGATAGAACTCCACGGCCCCCTGCGCGTCCTCCAGGACCGGCCCGTGGCCCGGCAGGACCGTGTGGACGCCGTCGTCGACGGTGAGCGAGCGCAGCCGCCGCAGCGAGTCCAGGTAGTCCCCGAGCCGCCCGTCCGGATGGGCCACCATCGTCGTGCCGCGCCCCAGGATGGTGTCCCCGGTCAGCACCGCGCGGTCGGCCGGCAGGTGGAAGCACAGCGAGTCGGAGGTGTGTCCGGGCGTCGGTACGACCCTGAGTTCGAGCCCGCCCGTGGTGATCACGTCACCGGCGGCGAGGCCCTCGTCGCCGAGCCGCAGCACCGGGTCGAGCGCCCGCACCTTGGTCCGGGTCAGCTCGGCGAACCGAGCCGCGCCCTCGGCGTGGTCCGGATGGCCGTGGGTGAGCAGGGTGAGCCCGATCCGCTTGCCGAGCCTCGCGGCTGTCTCCACGACCCGCCGCAGATGGTCCTCGTCGAGCGGTCCGGGATCGATGACGACGGCGAGGTCGGCGTCCGGCTCGGCGACGATCCAGGTGTTGGTGCCGTCCAGGGTCATCGCGGAGGGGTTGGGCGCGAGGACGTTGACCGCGCGGGTGGTCGCCGGCCCGGAGACCACGGCCCCGCGCGGCTGCCCGGGCAGGGCGTGGGCGTCGCTCATATCGTCCCTCCTTCGCGTCCGGCCGAGGGAACGTGCTTCGTGAACTCATCGTGCCCCGGCCAGCTCAGGATCACCTCGTCGCCGTCGAGGCGCGCCTGCGCGAGCACGGGGGTCATGTCCTGGTCCCGGGCCGCGGCGAGGGCCTCGGCGGCCGTGCCGTACCGCTGCAGGCCGCGCAGGGTGGAGATGGTCGGCGGCATCATCGTGAGCTCGCCGCGGTCGTAGCCGGCCGCCGCGTCCTGCGGGCGGATCCAGACGGTGCGGTCGGCCTCCGTGGAGGCGTTGCGGGTGCGCTGACCGGCCGGGAGCGCCGCCACGAAGAACCAGGTGTCGTAGCGCCGCGGCTCGAACTCGGGCGTGATCCAGCGGGCCCAGGCGCCCAGCAGGTCGGAGCGCAGGACCAGCCCGCGCCGGTCCAGGAAGTCGGCGAAGGAGAGCTCGCGGGCGACGAGCGCCTCCCGGTCCTTCTCCCAGTCGTCGCCGGTCGTGTCGCCGACGACGGAGTCCGGCGTCTGGCCGGCGAGCAGGACGCCCGCCTCCTCGTACGTCTCCCGGACGGCGGCGCAGACGACGGCCTGCGCCTGCGCCGGGTCGTCGAGGCCGAGCCGGGCCGCCCACTCCTCGCGGGACGGGCCCGCCCAGCGCACCGGGTGCTCGTCGCGCGGATCGACGCCGCCGCCGGGATAGGCGTACGCGCCGCCCGCGAAGGCCATGGAGGCGCGGCGGCGCAGCATGTGCACGAGGGGGCCGTCCGGGCCGTCCTTCAGGAGCAGCACGGTGGCGGCGCGCTTGGGGGCCGCGGGCACGAGTTCACCGGCGGCGAGGGCGCGGATGCGGTCGGGCCATTCCGCTGGGTACCACTGACCGTTCGACTGACCATTCGACATGGCCGGATGCTATGCGCAAGCATCGAAATGCACGAGAGCCGATTCCTCCTGGGCGGGAGGAACCGGCTCACACGTGCGGGAGGGCCGGGCACGGGCCTCAGAGCTCACGCTCCAGCCTCGGGCTCTCAGCTCAGAGCTCGCGCTCAAGAGCTCAGGCTCTCAGAGCTCGCGCTCCAGACCTCGGGCTCTCAGACCTCGCGCCCTCGGGCTCTCAGGCCTCGAGCTCCACCTGGACCTCGACCTCGACCGGGGCGTCGAGCGGGAGGACCGCCACGCCGACCGCGCTGCGGGCGTGCACGCCCTTGTCGCCGAGGACGGCGCCGAGCAGCTCGCTGGCGCCGTTGACGACGCCGGGCTGGCCGGTGAAGTCGGGGGCGGAGGCGACGAAGCCGACCACCTTCACGACCCGCTTGATCCGGTCCAGGTCACCGGCGACCGACTTCACGGCCGCGAGCGCGTTCAGCGCGCAGGTGGCGGCGAGCTCCTTGGCCTCCTCGGCCGTCACCTCGGCGCCGACCTTGCCGGTCAGCGCGAGCTTGCCCGCGACCATCGGGAGCTGGCCCGAGGTGTAGACGTACGCGCCCGACTGCACGGCCGGCTGGTACGCGGCGAGCGGCGGCACGACGTCCGGCAGGGTCAGGCCCAGTTCGGCGAGCTTCGCCTCGACGGCCCCGCTCATCAGGACTTCTCCCGCTTCAGGTAGGCCACGAGCTGCTCGGGGTTGTTCGGCCCGGGCACGACCTGGACGAGCTCCCAGCCGTCCTCGCCCCAGGTGTCAAGAATCTGCTTCGTCGCGTGCACCAGCAGCGGCACAGTCGCGTACTCCCACTTGGTCATGAGCCGACTGTAGCCGCTGCGGGGAGGCGCCCCGTTCCCGTAGGGGCTCATTCGGGGGGCGGCTCCGGGGCTTCTCGGGGGACTTCTCCGGGTCTTCTCCGGGGCGGCCCTCTGATTGGTGCGGGCCGCCAGTGGTTAGGCTCGAATACGTGAGCAGGCTCCAGGTCGTCAGCGGCAAGGGCGGTACCGGTAAGACGACGGTCGCCGCCGCACTCGCGCTCGCCCTCGCGACCGAGGGAAAGCGGACCCTCCTGGTCGAGGTGGAGGGCAGGCAGGGCATCGCGCAGCTCTTCGAGGCGGAGGCGCTGCCGTACGAGGAACGCAAGATCGCCGTCGCGCCCGGCGGCGGCGAGGTGTTCGCGCTGGCGATCGACGCCGAGCGCGCCCTCCTCGACTACCTCCAGATGTTCTACAAACTGGGCAGTGCGGGGCGGGCCCTGAAGAAGCTCGGCGCGATCGACTTCGCGACGACCATAGCGCCGGGCGTCAGGGACGTGCTGCTGACCGGCAAGGCGTGCGAGGCGGTGCGCCGCCGCGAGAAGCAGGGCGGCTTCACCTACGACTACGTGGTGATGGACGCGCCGCCGACCGGCCGCATCACCCGCTTTCTGAACGTCAACGACGAGGTGGCCGGGCTCGCCAGGATCGGCCCGATACACAATCAGGCCCAGGCGATCATGCGCTTCCTCAAGTCGCCGGACACGGCGGTGCATCTGGTGACCCTGCTGGAGGAGATGCCGGTCCAGGAGACCGCGGACGGCATCGCGGAGCTGCGCGAGGCCGGACTGCCCGTCGGCCGCGCGATCGTGAACATGGTCCGCCCGCACGTCCTCGACGAGGCGGCGGTACGGGCCGCCTCCGGCGCCCACCGGGAGGCCGTCGCGGGGACCTTGGCGTCCGTCGGCATCAAGGGCGGTACGCGGCTGGTCGAACCGCTCCTGGAGCAGGCGGCGGAGCACGCCCAGCGGGTGGAGCTCGAGCGGGCCCAGCGCGAGGCGCTGAACGCCATCGGCGTGCCGACGTACGAACTCCCCTTCCTGGGGGACGGGGCGGACATCGCCGGCCTCTACCGGCTGGCGAAGGAGCTGCGGCGACAAGGGGTGGGCGCGTGACAGCGGCCAAGGCGACCGGGGCCAAGACCGGGACGAAGAGCGGGACGAAGAGCGGGATGGCGGGCGAGACGGAGGGCGAGGCGGCGACGGGGAAGGGGAAGCCGGCCCCCGGGGCGGGCGGTCTCGACACGGCGCCCGTCCTGGAGCTCGATCCGCTGCTCGACGACCCGGCCACCCGCATCGTCGTGTGCTGCGGTGCGGGCGGCGTCGGCAAGACGACGACCGCGGCGGCGCTCGGCGTCCGGGCGGCGGAGCGCGGCCGGCGGGTGGTGGTGCTCACCATCGACCCGGCGCGCCGGCTCGCCCAGTCGATGGGCATCGACTCGCTCGACAACGTGCCGCGCAAGGTGGACGGCATCAAGGGCAGCGACGGCGGCGAACTGCACGCGATGATGCTCGACATGAAGCGGACCTTCGACGAGATCGTCGAGGCGCACGCGGACGCCGACCGGGCCCGGGCGATCCTGGAGAACCCGTTCTACCAGTCCCTGTCGGCCGGCTTCGCCGGTACGCAGGAGTACATGGCGATGGAGAAGCTGGGCCAGCTGCGGGCCCGGGACGAGTGGGACCTGATCGTGGTCGACACTCCGCCGTCCCGCTCGGCGCTCGACTTCCTGGACGCGCCGAAGCGGCTCGGGTCCTTCCTGGACGGGAAGTTCATCAAGCTCCTCATGGCCCCGGCGAAGGTCGGCGGCCGGGCCGGGATGAAGTTCCTGAACGTCGGCATGTCGATGATGACGGGCACGCTGGGGAAGCTGCTCGGGGGTCAGTTCCTGAAGGACGTGCAGACCTTCGTGGCCGCCATGGACACGATGTTCGGCGGCTTCCGGACCCGCGCGGACGCCACGTACAAGCTGCTCCAGGCGCCGGGCACGGCGTTCCTCGTGGTCGCCACGCCGGAGCGCGACGCGCTGCGCGAGGCGGCGTACTTCGTGGAGCGGCTGGCCGCGGAGGAGATGCCGCTGGCCGGTCTCGTCCTCAACCGGGTCCATGGCAGCGGCGCCGCCCGGCTGTCGGCCGAGCGGGCGCGGGCCGCCGCAGAAAATCTTGACGAGGGCCGCATTGTGGATCAGGCGGCCGGGAAGACTGCTGGGCGTGGCCCCTTGGCCATCGCTCCCGAGCCGTCAGACCTCGCCACCGCCGCCGTACCGTCCCAGTTGTCCGCACCTGAGGCTGCCCCCACAGCCGACACGGACTCGGACGCCTCGGACGTCGACGACCCCATCGTCGGCGATCCAAGCGCTGCCGGTCCGGATGACCCCGACGTGAACGATCTCGACGTGAACGATCCCGACGCCGACGATCGCGACCCGCACGACTCCGACGACGTCAACGATCCGGACGTCAGGGAACTCACCGCCGGTCTGCTCCGACTGCATGCCGAGCGGATGCAGGTGCTCGCGCGTGAACAGCGCACGCGCGATCGCTTCACCGCGCTCCACCCCGAGGTGGCGGTCGCCGAAGTGGCCGCCCTTCCCGGTGACGTACATGACCTCGACGGCCTGCGGGCCATCGGTGACCGTCTGACGGTCGGCCGCATACCGTAGCCGAGGCGCGCCCGCCGCGGGCGCCGTTCGGTGCGCCCGGCGGGGCTGCCGGTAGGGCTAGCCCACCGCCGCGTACGTCTCGTACGTCGCGTCGTCGTCCATCGCCACGGGCAGCAGGCCCGCTCCCCGCTCGTACTCCGTGCGCGCGGTCTCCAGAAGCCGGCGCCACGAGGTGACGGTCGGTCGGCGGCGCAGCAGGGCGCGTCGCTCGCGCTCCGTCATGCCGCCCCACACGCCGAATTCCACGCGGTTGTCGAGGGCGTCGGCAAGGCACTCGGTCCGCACCGGACATCCGGTGCACACCGCCTTCGCCCTGTTCTGCGCCGCACCCTGCACGAAAAGTTCATCCGGATCGGTAGTGCGGCAGGCCGCCTGCGCACTCCAGTCAGCTACCCAGCCCATACCGGCGCCGTCCTCTCCCGAATCGAGGCTCCCCCACGGCGGTAGCGGCATATTCACCGCTGCCAGTTGGGACGTTACGGAAGGTGGCGACAGCGCAACACCCCCTTCGGGCCCAATCTTGAATGGCCCGAACGGACTATGCGTGCGCGTGAGATCACCCAGGGGAGTGATCGAAGGACATAGCTCCCTTTTCGGACATGAGCCGGATTCGGGCATGAACATCCCGCGCTTCGGGTACGCGGAATCTCACGCCGATCAGGCCGGTCATGGCCGTTTTTCACGCCGATGTCACGCACGGGTCTTGATGCGGGACCCCACTGCTGTGACAGTTGGGAGCAGCTTAGGCCAAGGCATATACGTGTGTCCGGCGAATGAGAACGTAGGCGCCTCACGTTGCTGTGCCGTCAAGTTCAGCGGACGAGTCCTCCGTTCACGGCACGGTTGCAGGGCCGCTGGTGCCCCTCGTCGGCGTCCGGTCCGGGGTCAGGGGCCAGGCCGGGGTTGGGCCAGGTCTCTCGAGATGTCACGGTCCGGTACTCGAACGCTCCGAGAAGCACCCGCTCCTACGGAACCCTCATGGCTACGGATTAGGCTGCCCCCATGGCAAAGAAGCGCTCGGGCGGTGGTCTCACCCGGACCCAGCAAGCCGCCAAGTTCCTCGGTGTCAGTGTGCTCTCCGGGGCCGTGCTGGCGGGCATCGCCCTGCCCGCGGCCGGGGCGCTCGGACTGGCCGCCAAGGGCACGGTCGAGGGGTTCGACGAGATCCCGTCCAACCTGAAGACGCCGCCGCTGAGTCAGCGTACGACGATCCTCGACTCCGAGGGCGGCCACATCGCGACCGTGTACTCGCGTGACCGCAAGGTCGTGCCGATCGAGAAGATCTCGCCGTACATGCAGAAGGCGATCGTCGCGATCGAGGACTCGCGCTTCTACGAGCACGGCGCCATCGACCTCAAGGGCGTGCTGCGCGCCATCAACCGCAACGCGCAGTCGGGCGGGGTCGCGCAGGGCGCGTCCACGCTCACCCAGCAGTACGTGAAGAACGTCTTCGTCGAGGAGGCGGGCGACGACCCGGAGAAGGTCGCGCTCGCCACCCAGCAGACCATGGGCCGCAAGGTGCGCGAGCTGAAGTTCGCGATCCAGGTCGAGGAGGAGCTGGGCAAGAAGAAGATCCTGGAGAACTACCTCAACATCACGTTCTTCGGGCAGCAGGCGTACGGCATCGAGGCCGCCTCGCAGCGCTACTTCTCCAAGCACGCCGCCGACCTGACCCTCCCCGAGGCCGCCATGATGGCCGGCCTGGTGCAGTCGCCGAGTCGCTTCGACCCGGTGAACGACCTCCAGGAGGCCACCAAGCGCCGCAACATCGTGCTGCAGCGCATGGCCGACGTGAAGGACATCAGCCAGGCGGAGGCCGACAAGGCCAAGGCCACCCCCATCAAGCTGAAGGTGAAGTCGCCGAAGAACGGCTGCATCACCGCCGTCGACGGCGCCGGCTTCTTCTGCGACTACGTCCGCAAGACGATCCTCAACGACCCGGTCTTCGGCAAGACCGCCGAGGAGCGTCAGAAGCTGTGGAACCTGGGCGGTCTGACCATCCGGACCACCCTCGACCCGCGCGCCCAGGCCGCCGCCAACGAGGCCGCCGTCGCCAAGGTCGACAAGGACGACCCGGTCGCCGCCACGGTGGTCCAGGTCCAGCCCGGCACCGGCAAGATCCTCTCGATGGGCCAGTCCCGCCCGTACGGCCTCGACCAGAAGCTGCACCAGACGACGCTCAACCTCGCCGTCGGCAAGAAGATGGGCGGCACGACGTACGGCTTCCAGGTCGGTTCGACGTTCAAGCCGATCACCGCCGCCGCGGCCCTGGAGAAGGGGCTGAGCCCGGCCCAGTCGTTCTCGACGCCGTGGAAGATCTCGGTGCCGATGAACTCGTACACCACCTGCTCGGGCGCCCCGTCCGGCTCCGGCAACTGGGACCTGCAGAACGAGATGGAGACCGAGACCGGCAGCTGGGACATGACCAGCGCGCTCGGCAAGTCCATCAACACGTACTTCGCGAACCTGGAGCAGATGACCGGGCTGTGCGAGACGGTGCAGATGGCGAAGAAGATGGGGTACGAGAGCGAGCTCGGCAAGAAGCTGAAGGAGCTCCCCTCCATCACCCTCGGCGGCCAGGAGGCGACCCCGCTCGACATGGCCTCCGCCTACGCGACCTTCGCCAACCGCGGCACGTACTGCTCCCCCGTCATCATCGAGTCCATCACGACGGCCAACGGCGAGAAGCTGAAGGTCCCTCAGACCGAGTGCACGCGGGCGATGAGCGAGAAGACCGCCGACACGGTCAACCAGATGCTGAAGGGCGTCGTCGAGGACGGCACGGGTACCCGGGCCGGTCTGAGCGACCGCGACAACGCGGGCAAGACGGGTACCACCAACGACCGCAAGGACGCCTGGTTCGTCGGCTACACGCCGAACCTGTCCACGGCGGTGTGGGTCGGTGACGACGTCGGCGAGAAGCGGCCGATGTACGACATCACCATCGGCGGCCAGTACTACGACAAGGTCTGCGGTGGCTGCCTCCCCGGACCGATCTGGAAGATCGCGATGACCGGCGCGCTCGACGCCGGCCAGACCCCGACCTTCGTCCCGGTCGACCTGCCGCGCGGCGCGAACCCCGAGGACAAGACGAAGGACCCGACCAAGCGCCCCGGCGACAACAAGCCGGGCGGCCCGCAGCCCGGCACGACGCTTCCGGGCGGCATCGTCCTCCCGCCGGACCTCATCGGCGGGACCACCGGCCGCGGCGGCCACCGCAAGCCGTAGCGCCGCCCACCGCGGACCCGCGTACCGCGGACCCGCAAGCCGAATGACGACGGGCGCCCCTCCCGGACCGGGAGGGGCGCCCTTCGTCTGTCTGCGGCTACGGATGTCAGCCGGCGAGCAGCTTCTTCACGGCGGCGGCGACGCGGCCGCCCTCCGCCTGGCCCGCGACCTTCGGGTTCACGATCTTCATGACGGCGCCCATCGCGCGCGGCCCCTCGGCGCCCGCGGCCTTCGCCTCCTCGACGGCGGCGGCCACGACGGCCTCCAGCTCCTCGTCGCTCAGCTGCTTCGGCAGGTACGCGTCGAGGATCTCGCCCTCGGCCAGCTCGCGCGCGGCGGACTCGGCGCGACCGCCCTGGGTGAAGGCGTCCGCGGCCTCGCGGCGCTTCTTCGCCTCCTTGGCGATCACCTTCTGCACCTCGTCTTCGGAGAGCTCGCGCTTGGTCTTGCCCGCGACCTCTTCCTTGTTGATCGCGGCGATGGTCATCCGCAGGGTCGAGGAGCGCAGTTCGTCGCGCCCCTTGATCGCGGCGGTGAGGTCGTCCTGGAGCTTGGCCTTGAGCGTGGTCATGGGGTCAAGTGTGTCAGGTGCCGGGCCCGTACCGCCCGCGCATTTCGGCTCATCGGGTCTGCGACGATAAGGGGATGCGCGCACGGTACGGGATCCCCCTGAAGATCACGGCCGGCCTCGCGGCGACGGCCGCGGCCGGACTCGTCTACGCGGCGGGCTTCGAAGCCCGCTCCTTCCGACTGCGCCGGGTGACCATCCCGGTGCTCCCCCGCGGCATGCGTGACCTGCGGGTACTCCAGGTCTCGGACATCCACATGGTGTCCGGCCAGGGCAAGAAGCGCGCCTGGCTGCAGTCGCTCGCGGGGCTGCGGCCCGACTTCGTCGTCAACACCGGCGACAACCTCTCCGACACGGAGGCGGTGCCGGAGGTGCTCGACGCGCTGGGGCCGCTGATGGAGTTCCCGGGCGTCTACGTCTTCGGCTCCAACGACTACTACGGTCCGCGGCTGCGCAACCCCGCGCTCTATCTGAAGGAGAAGGTGCAGGGGAAGCACGGCCTGAACGGCAACCCGCCGGCGGTCGGCGCCGTGCACAACCCCTGGGAGGACCTGCGGGACGCCTTCGACGCGGCCGGCTGGGTCAACCTCACCAACACCCGCGGCCGGCTCAAGCTGCCCGACCTGGACCTCGCCTTCACCGGCATCGACGACCCGCACATCAAGCGCGACCGGTACGAGCGCGTCGCCGGCGGCCCGGACCGCGACGCGGACTTCACGCTCGGCGTGGTCCACGCGCCCTACCTGCGGGCCCTCGACGCGTTCACGGCGGACGGCTACGACCTGATCCTCGCCGGGCACACCCACGGCGGCCAGCTGTGCATCCCCTTCTACGGCGCGCTGGTCACCAACTGCGACCTGGACACCGACCGCGTGAAGGGCCTCTCCACCCACACGGCCGGCGGCCACACCTCGTACCTCCACGTCTCGGCCGGCTGCGGCACCAACCGCTACACCCCGGTCCGCTTCGCCTGCCCGCCGGAGGCGACGCTGCTCACGCTGACCGCCCGGGACTGAGTCGTACGGCTCCGGCCTCGCCGTCTGCGCCGCCACCCGTACGGCGCATACGGTGAGGCCCATGCCGAATCGCCTCACTGCCGTCTTCCGCGCGCTGATCGCCCTGGCCGCGGCGACCGGCATCGTGCTCGAGTGCGTCGAGGGCAGCCCCCTCGTCGTCTTCAGCTTCTTCACGATCTGGTCGAACACCGCCGTCGCCGTCGTCCTCGGCCTGGGCGCCGTCCGGTCCTGGCGGCGCGAGCCACCGCTCCCGCCGCTGTGGACGGGCGGGGTGCTGCTCTGCATCACCGTCGTCGGGCTCGTCTTCCACCTGGTCCTGGACAACGCGTCGAGCGAGTTCAACGCGGCCGACGCCATCGCCCGCCTCACCGGCGCCCGGGCCGTCGCCAACCAGCTCCTGCACACCGTCACCCCGATCGGCGTGCTCCTCGACTGGCTCCTCCTCACCCGCCCGGCCGCCCTGCTGTGGCGCCACGCCGCCCAGTGGCTCGCGGCCCCCGCGGCCTACCTCGCCTTCGCCCTCACCCGCGGCGCCCTCGTCTCCCCCGACGCCCCGACCCGCTACCCGTACCCCTTCCTGGACATCCCCGCGCACGGCTACCCGACCGTCCTCGTCAACGCCCTCGTCCTGGGTCTCGCCTTCTACGGCCTCGGCCTCGCCCTCGTCACGGCCGACCGCTTCCGACCTGCGGTGGTGGGCCGCGAGAACCGGATTTCGTCTCTGGGCGCGGGTGGGCTAAAGTAATCGATGTCGCCGCGAGGGAAGACCAGAGCAGCGACATCGGGGTGTAGCGCAGCTTGGCAGCGCGCTTCGTTCGGGACGAAGAGGTCGTGGGTTCAAATCCCGCCACCCCGACAGCCGAAACAGCAGGTGAGGCCGGTACTGATCTCAGTACCGGCCTCACCTGTTCGCGTCTGAGCGCCTACGTCACGTGACTACCGCTCCGTGAAGACCGAACCCGGCTTCACTTCAGGTGCCGGGTGAAGAACCGGGCCGCGGCGTCGAGCTCGAAGTGCGGGACGCCGGTGTGACCGCCGAGGTTGGCGTGCAGGGTCTTCTCCTTGGAGCCGAAGGCGTCGAACAGGTCCAGGGCCGCCTGCCGGTCGTTGCCCTCGTCGTCCCACTGCAGCAGGACCTGGAGCGGAACGGTGACCCGGCGGGCCTCTTCGAAGACGGCGGCGGGCACGAAGCTCCCGGCGAAGAGGCAGGCGGCCGCGATGCGCGGGTCGACCGCCGCCAGCCGGACGCCGATGGAGATCACCCCGCCCTCGTACGCGACGGGGCCGCCGATCCCGGGTAGCTCCAGAAGGGCGTCCAGGGCGGCCTGGCATTCCGGGACCGCCTTGTCGACCAGGGGGAGGACGAGGGCGTCGACGATCTCGCCGGTGACCGGCTCGCCGGCCTGCACGGCCCTGCGCAGGTCGGCTCGGGCCTGTTCGAGGGCGGCCAGACGGGGCCGGTCGCCGGTTCCGGGGAGCTCGATGGTCGCCGCGGCGAAGCCGTACTCCGCCGCGTAGTAGCGGGCCCGCGCCGCCACCCGGGAGTACACCTGGTGCAGTCCGAGAGGGGGGAGGCCGATCAGGATCAGCGGTGCCGGTGCGGATGCGGATGCGGATGCGGACGTGGACCCGGAGGCGGACCCGGGGGTCCACAGGATGCCGGGGATCTCGCCCAGGGTGAATGCGCGCTCGAGGACGCCGTCGTCGAGGCGCTGTTCAGAAGTGAAGTACATGGTCGTGCCTTTCGGGAGTGCTCGTGAAACGGCGCTCCCGGACGACGACCTATCGCCCGACCGTGACCCCTGAGGGGAGCACCCATGTCGATACTGCGTTCACGGGTACCACCTCCTCGTTCTCCTGCACGGCTTCCGAAAAAGTAGCAGCGGCGCCGTGGGCGGCCAAACGGTTTTACGGGGCTACTCGTTGACCAGCACCGGTACGGAGACCACCGCGGCCGCCGGCGTGCCCTTGAGGCCCTTCGCCGGGATGGTGACGTCGATGCCGTCACCTGCGGCGCGGGGGCCGTCGTGGCGCTCGGTGCCGTGCGAGTCCTCGCCCTCCTCCTGGTACTGGAAGGAGCCGGTGCCGAGGAGGCGGCCGTGCGCGTCGTAGAAGGCGGCGCGGAGTTCGAGGGCCAGGACGTCGCTGACGTCGGAGGTGACGGCCAGGTGGCCGGTGACCCGCGGCTCGGCGGCAGCGGACGTGAGCGTCAGGCGGGTGAGGCGGACGCGGTCGGTGAAGGAGCCCTGTTCGACGCGGACTTCGCCCTTGGCGGGGGCCGGCGTGAGGGTCGGCGCGGCGGGCGGGGCGGTGCGCGGGGCGGGGAAGGTGACCTGGGCGGCCGCGGTGGCGGTGGGCCGGGGCTTCGGGGCCGCGTCCTGCCCGGCGCCCGCCGAGGGGCCGCCGCAAGCGGTGAGCGTCGCGACGAGGGCGGCCGGGGCGAGGAGGCCGAGCACGGCGGCCTTGGTGGTGCGGGTGAGCGGGCTCATCGGCGAACTCCGGGGGTGGGTGACTGCGAGGACGGAAGCGCGGGGCCGGGGCGCGCCGAGTGGGACGCGCCCCGGCCCCGCGCACGGGCTCAGTCGGTGCGCGGAGCCGTGCCGAACAGCGAGCGGTACATCTTGCCGTACAGCTCGACGTTGTTCTGGCTGACGGCGAAGCGCTTGCCACCCGGGCCGTAGGCGTAGATCGGCACGTCGGCGCCGGTGTGGTTGCCGGACAGGTAGGACAGCCAGAGGCTCGCCTCCGGGCTGCCGTCCTGCACGTCCGCCGGGTCGTCCGGAGTACGGAAGGTGGCCGGGCCGAAGTTCTTCGGGTCGTTCGCGCCGGCGCCGTTGACGATGCCGGAGGAGCGGGCCGGGTCCTTGACGTTGGCCGAGGAGGAGCGCGACGGCGTGGAGTTGTTCGCCGGGTTGCCCGCGTCGGTGTTGGCCGGCGGGGCGGCCGCCTCGGCGTTGGTGAAGGTGCCCTTCTCGATGATGTTGAAGCCGGCGCACTCGTGGTCCGCCGTCACGACGACCAGGGTGTGGCCGTCCTTCTTGGCGAAGTCGACCGCGGCCTTGACGGCGTCGTCGAACGCCTTGATCTCACCGAGGGTCTGCGCCGCGTCGTTGGCGTGCGAGCGCTTGTCGATCTGGGCGCCCTCGATCTGGAGGAGGAAGCCCTTCTTGGACCGGCCGTCGAGCAGCGAGATGGACTTCTTGGTCATCTCCGCGAGGGTCGGCTCCTGCTGCTGCGGCGCGTCGGCCGGCAGCTTGGCCTTGGCCTGCTCGACGGTCAGGTTGCCGCGGCTGAACAGGCCGACGACCTTGCCGCGCCTGACGTTCGCCAGGTCGGCCTTGGTGGCGACCTTCTGGGTGGCGGCGGTCTGCGCGGGCAGCGCCGGGTCGCCGAAGCTGCCGAGCACCTGGTAGCCCTGCGCCTGCAGCGCCTTCTGGTCGTCCGGCTCGAAGCGGGCCAGGCCGCCGCCGAGGATGACGTCGGCGGTGCCGTTGCGGGCGATCTGCTCGGCGATCGGCGTGATCAGGGTCTGGTCGGCCGGCTTGTCCTCGAAGGTGCCGTCGGCCTTCTTCGGCAGGCAGGAGGCGTCCGAGTAGACCGGGCCCTGGCAGCCGCGCAGCAGCGCGTGGCTGTACTGGGCGGCCGGGGTCGCGTCGGTGACCTCGGCGGTGGAGACGTTGCCCGTGGCGAAGCCGGCCTGGTGGGCCTGCTCCATCAGGGTCGCGACCTTCTTCTCGTAGGCGTCGACGCTGATGGCGGCGTTGTAGGTCTTCTTGCCGGTCGACCAGGCGGTGGCCGAGCTGGCGGAGTCGGTGACCAGCGCGGGCTGGTCGCTGTCCTTCTCGACGGCGTACGTGGCGACGGCGCCGTAGTTCGGCAGCCGCTCCATGTTCAGCTTGCCGGTGGCGCCGTAGTACCGCTCGCGGGCGGCGGTCACGTGGGTGCGGCCCATGCCGTCGCCGAGCAGGTAGATGACGTTGCGTATCTCGTTGCCCTTGCCCCCGTGCTGGGGCGCCGAGTTGGCCGCCACGGCGCTGCCGGCGGCGAGGGCGCCGGTCGTGGCGACGACCGTCAGGATCCTGACGGATCTGCGCATGCGGATGCTCCTAGACGCTGGGCGTCACTCCCCGGCCCCGTCGTGTGCCGGGTGCGACGCACCCGGAAGAGCCGGGTGTCAGCGACGCTAGGAGCGGGCCGTGAACAGTCCGCGATGCCAGGGTGTCGCGAAGGGGAACAGGCCGGGCCTGACGGATTCCTTCCGGTCTCTCCGCCGCGAGCCGCCGCCGTAAGGTGGCCGTATGGCTGCGATCCCCCCGCGTTTCGCCTGGGCGCTGACGGTCCTCGGTCTCCGGCCCGACGACCGCGTCCTGGAGATCGGCTGCGGCAACGGCTCGGCCGCCGCGCTCGTGTGCGAGCGGCTCTCCGGCGGCGCCGGACGGATCGTGGCGATCGACCGCTCGGCCAGGGCCACCGCCCTGGCGCGCCGCCGGCTCGCCGGGCAGATCGCCGCCGGGCGGGCGGAGGTCCGCACGCTTCCCCTGCTCGACCTGGCCGAACGGCACGAGTTCAACACCGTGTTCGCCTTCAACGTCAACGTGTTCTGGACCCGGTCGCCGGACCGCGAACTCGCCGTCCTGGAGCGCGTGCTCGTGCCCGGCGGGGCGCTGCACCTGTTCTTCGGATACGGCGGGGGGCCGGCCGACCGCTCGGCGCAGGCCGCCGCCCGGACGGCGGCCGCGCTCACGGCGTACGGCTTCCCGACCCGTACCACCACCTCCCCGTACGCCGTCTGCGTCAGCGCGTGGATGCCGGCGTGAACCTGGCTCGCTCCCGTGGAGCGTGCTGCTGCTCCTGGTGCCCGGGGGCTTGAGAGTCCAGGGGGCTGGGAGTTCAAGGGCTTGGGAGTCCAGGGCTTGAGGAAGCGCCGGGCGAACCCGCTCTACGATGAGTCATCAAGAGAAGGGTGGGTCTCAGGTGCTGGTCGCGGACCGATATCGGCTCCAGGTGTGCGTCGGACGTGGCGGCATGGGCGAGGTCTGGCGGGCGACCGACGAGGTGCTCGGGCGCGACGTGGCCGTGAAGCTGATGCTGGGTCACGAGCACGACCCGTCGGCGGCCGACCGGTTCCGGCTGGAAGCCCAGACCGCGGCCCGGCTGAGCCACCCGCACGTCGTCGGCGTCTTCGACTTCGGCACCTGGGACGGAAAGCTCTACCTCGTCATGGAGCTCGTCGACGGCGACAGCCTGGCCGGCGACCGGAACCACTCGACGGTGTACTCCGCCGAGCAGGTCGCGACCGTCGCCGCGCACGCCGCGGCGGGCCTCGCCGCGGCGCACCGGCAGGGCGTGGTGCACCGCGACATCAAGCCGGGAAACCTGCTGATGGACTCTCACGGGACCGTCAAGCTGGCGGACTTCGGCATCGCGCGCTTCGTCGACGACCCGTCGGCCGCGCTCACCACCACCGGCCAGATCGTCGGCACGGGGCTCTACCTGGCGCCGGAGCGGGCCCTGGGGCAGCCCGCCTCGCCCGCCTCGGACGTCTACTCGCTCGGCTGCGTGCTCTACCAACTGCTCACCGGACAGCCTCCGTTCCGCGCCGACACCGCGACCGCGCTGCTCTACCAGCACATCGACACCGCGCCGGCGCCGCCGCGGCAGCTCGGCGTGCCGATCCCGGTGGCCTTCGAGGACTTCCTGCTCACGCTGCTCGCCAAGCAGCCCGAGCAGCGGCCGCAGGCCCAGGCCATCGCCGACTGGTTCGCCTCCGGTTCGTGGCGCGACCAGCCGCAGCCGCTGCCGCAGGCCGTACCCCCGCCGCAGCCGCAGCCCGTGCCGAGCCCCGCACAGCATTCGGCACCGCGCTCCGCACCGCACTCGGCACAGTATTCGGCACCGCACTCGGCACCGCGCTCCGCGCCCCCGAGACCGGTCCCCGCCGCCTCGCCCGGACCCCGCTCGCGGCGCGCGGCCGCGCCCGCCGAGAACCCGCTCGCGGCGATCTCCCGGCGCCGCCCGCGCCGTACCGCGGCCGTCGCCGGGGCCGTCGCCTTCGTCGTCTTCCTGCTGATCGGGATGGCCTGGCTCAGCTGACCGTGCGAGGAACCCAGCACCGGGATCAGTAGATACGCGGGGCCATCACATGCTGCTCCTGCTCCTCCGGGCCCAAAAGCATGCAGCGCGGCACGCCCGGGCCCGGGGTCGCCCGCACGGTGACCGGCGTCGGAGGCTCGGTCGGCAGCTCGATGTGGAGGGTGACCGGGCGGTCGTGTTCGGTCGTGGCGTGGCCCGTCTCCTTGCCGTCCACCAGGATCTCGACGACCGGCCGGTGCCCGGTCTGGACGGTGGCACTCACCGAGTGGCCCCGGTACTCGATGTGGAAGTGGTGCCGAGCTTTCATGACGTCGCCTCCGCCCGTATCGGCCTCCTCCAGCGTAGGACGGCCGACGTCATCCGACCTGCGGTGCTACTCCCGGCGGTCCGGGTGGGCCGGAGAGCGGGGTGGGCCGGAGAGCGGGGTCAGGGAGCGGCGGCGAGGGCCAGGGCGCCCATGAGTATCAGCGCCCCGCAGATCCCCAGGTTGACGGCCTTGTACTGGAGGAACACGGCGGCGAACTCGCGGATCGTGGCGCTCGGCCAGAAGTACGCGGCGGTGGGCGAGCCCACCACCTGGCCCTTCACGCCCGTCTTCCGGGCGAGCAGCGCGGCCCGGAAGGCGTGGAAGTTGTTGGTGACGATCACGCACTCGGCGCCGGGCCGCTCCGCCTCCATCAGCTCCCGGCTGAACAGCATGTTCTCCTCGGTCGTGCGCGAGCGGTCCTCGCGCAGGATCCGGTCCGCCGGGAAGCCGCGCTCGACGAGGTAGTCGGCCATCGCGTGCGACTCGGGGAGCTGCTCGTCGGGGCCCTGGCCGCCGGAGGTGATGAGCACCGGCGGGCGGTCCACCTCGCGGAGCTCGGCGAGCTTCTCGTACACCTCCCGGCCCCGGTCCAGGCGGCTGGCGAGCAGCGGCGGCACCCGGCGGCCGCCGAGCAGTCCGGAGCCGAGCACCACGACGTAGTCGGCGTCGCGGCGGATGCCCATCCGGCCGTAGAGGAAGGCGTAGCCGATGAAGCAGACGAAGAGGAAGGAGACATAGCCGAGGACGAGCAGCAGCGTGCCGACGACCACGCCGAGCCGCACCGATCGGCTGACGACCGCGACGGCCATCAGCACCATCACGCCGAACATGCCGAGCCCGGCGAGCAGCGCCAGCAGGTTCGCGGGGCGTCTGCCCTCCTTGCGGACCATCTTCACGCCGTTCGCGCACAGCAGCCCGGCCAGTACGACCGGGCCGAGCGCGAGCACGAGCAGCACGACGACCATCACCGTCTCGCCGACGCCGGGCGGGGCGTCGTCGATGCCGGCGAGCAGGCCGAGGCCGAGGAAGGTGACGGCCAGGCCGAGATGGACGGCGTTGCCGAAGCGGCGCCGGTCGCGCAGCACCCCGGCCCCGAAGAGCAGGAGAAACACTGCTGCAACGACGAATGCGAACTCCATGCCGCAATCGTAGGACCGGCCTCCGACAGGCCGGCGGCTTACGCCGTTTCAGGGCCCGGGGCAGAATGGCGGCATGGGATTCGCCGTGTTCGTGACGCTGCCCGGGCTGGTCATCCTGCTGACGCTGCTCGCGTTCGGCGATCAGATCCTGCGCGCCACCGGGCGCGGGAAGCGCACCGGCCAGGTCTCCGCGACCGGCTTCGAGCAGCTGCACGCCACGTTCTCGCAGGGCAAGCAGAACGAGCTGAAGGAGCGGCAGAGCTCCCTCGTGCTGCGTGACGACGAGGAGGACGGCGCCCCGCCGCACCGCTCCACGGTGGATCTGGCGGGCGGGCGCGCCGTGATCAGGCTGACGCCGTCTACCGGGCGGGCTGCCGGGCCTTCGACGCCTTGATCGAGTACATCAGCGGGATCCGGGGGCGGTCGGCCGCGAAGCGGTAGTAGCCGTCCTCCTGGCGCGCCAGGGACTCGAAGCGGGGGAACAGGGTCATGTCGTGCTCGTGCAGGAACTCGATGCGCAGTCCCGCCTTCGCGAGGGCCGTGACGACCTCGCCGACCGGGTGCACCCACTCCACGCTGAGGTTGTGGGTGGTGGCGGCGTCCAGGTCCGCGTACGTGCCGGGGGTGGTGTCCACCCACGGATCGCGCACGAAGTAGTCGTGCACCAGCCGGGTCGCGGTCTCGTCGTCGAAGGAGTCCGCCATGGGGTGGAACTCGGCGACGTACAGGAACCCGCCGGGCGCCACCAGCGAGGCGGCCGTCTCGGCCCAGCGTTCGAGGTCGGGCAGCCAGCACAGCGCGCCGCCCCCGGTGTAGACGATGTCGTACGCGGAGTCCGGCACGGCCGTGGCGGCGTCGTACGCGTCGGCGGCGACGAACGCGGCCTGCTCGGGCGTCAGTCCGAGGTCGGCGGCGAGCGAGCGGGCGGTCTCGACGGCCGGCTCGGAGAAGTCGAGGCCGACGACGCGCGCGGCACCGTGCCGGGCCCAGGACAGGGTGTCCAGGCCGATGTGGCACTGGAGGTGGAGCAGCGAGCGGCCGGTGACGTCGCCGACCTCCGCGAGCTCGAAGTCTCGCAGCGCGTCCTTGCCGGCTCGGAAGTCGTCGAGGCCGTAGAAGTCGCTGGCGGCGTGGATCGGCACCCGCTCGTCCCAGCGTGCGCGGTTGGCCTCGTGCCAGTCGTCGGGGGTCGGTGCGTACATGCCCGCGAGGTTATCCACAGGTTGGGGGCGAGGCGAACGATTTGTCGGCGGAGCGGAGCATCATGGCTCCATGACCGAGAGCACTGACCAGAGCACTGAACAGAGCAGGCACACGGACTTCGCCGGCGCCCCGGCCTGGGAGCAGCGGTTCCGCGCGCCACGGGTCTCGCTGCCCGAGTGGGCGGAGGAGGCCCCGGACCGCTCGCTGTTCGTGTCGAACGCGACGGGGACGTTCGAGCTGTACGCGTGGGACCGGGCGACGGGCGGGCAGCGCCAGGTGACGGACCGGCCGAACGGGACGACGGACGGCACGCTCAGCCCGGACGGCCGGTGGATCTGGTGGTTCGCGGACACCGACGGCGACGAGTTCGGGGTGTGGATGCGCCAGCCCTTCGAGGGTGGCGCGGACGAGCCCGCGGTGCCCGGGCTCGACGCCTCCTACCCGGCCGGCCTGGCCCTCGGCCGGGAGGGCACGGTCGTGGTGGGCCGCTCCACGGACGAGGACGGCTCGACCGTCCACCTGCTGCGGCCGGGCGCGGCCGAGCCGGTGGAGATCTACCGGCACCGGGAGTCGGCCGGGGTCGGCGACCTGTCGTACGACGGCTCCCTGATCGCGATCGAGCACACCGAGCACGGGGACGCGATGCACTCGGCGATCCGCGTGCTGCGCGCCGACGTCGCGGCCGATCCCGACGCCGGCGCCGCAGCCGGCTCCTCCGCCGTGGTGGCCGAGCTGGACGACACCAAGGGCGGTACGGAGGAGCTGGGCCTGACCGTCCTCGGATTCGCGCCGGTGGCCGGCGACACCCGGCTGCTCGTCGGGCACCAGCGGCGCGGCCGCTGGGAGCCGATGCTGTGGGACGTGGCCACGGGCACCGAGACCGACCTGCGGCTCGACCTGCCGGGCGACGTGTCCGCGGAGTGGTTCGCGGACGGCTCGGGCCTGCTGATCGTGCACGGCTTCGAGGCCCGCAGCGAGCTGTGGCGGTACGACATCGCGACCGGCGCCCTGGTCCGGGTGGAGACCCCGGCGGGCACGGTGTCGAGCGCGACGGCACGCCCGGACGGCACCGTCGAGTACCTGTGGTCCTCGGCCGCCCAGCCGCCGGTGGTGCGCTCCACGGACGGCTCGGTCGTCCTCGACCCGCCCGGCCCTAAGGCGCCGCCGTCGGTGCCGGTGGAGGACGTGTGGGTGGACGGTCCGGGCGGCCGGGTGCACGCCCTCGTGCAGCGCCCGGCGGAGGGCGAGGGGCCGTTCCCGACGATCTTCGAGGTGCACGGCGGGCCGACCTGGCACGACAGCGACGCCTTCGCCTCCGGCCCGGCGGCCTGGCTCGACCACGGCTACGCGGTGGTGCGCGTCAACTACCGCGGCTCGACCGGCTACGGCCGGGAGTGGACGGACGCGCTGAAGCACCGGGTCGGTCTGATCGAGCTGGAGGACATCGCCGCGGTCCGCGAGTGGGCGGTGGCGAGCGGCCTCGCCGACCCGGCGAAGCTGGTTCTGGCCGGCGGCTCCTGGGGCGGATACCTCACCCTGCTCGGCCTCGGCACCCAGCCCGACGCCTGGGCGCTGGGCCTGGCCGCGGTGCCCGTCGCGGACTACGTGACGGCGTACGAGGACGAGATGGAGGCCCTCAAGGCGCTCGACCGCACGCTGCTCGGCGGCTCGCCGGAGGAGGTCCCGGAGCGGTTCACGGCCTCGTCGCCGCTGACGTACGTGGACGCGGTCCGGGCCCCGGTGCACATCACCGCCGGCGTCAACGACCCGCGCTGCCCGATCCGCCAGATCGACAACTACGTGGACCGGCTCGCCGCCCGGGGCGCGGTGCACGAGGTGTACCGGTACGACGCGGGGCACGGCTCGCTGGTCGTGGACGAGCGGATCAAGCAGGTGGCGCTCGATCTCGCCTTCGCGGCCCGGCACCTGGGGACGCCCGGGCCTTCCGGACCCCGGAAGGAGGTGGGCTGAGCGGCCCCCCGTACCGTGGGGGTGTGTACCGGTTCCTGAGAACGCCCCGCTGGTGGGGGATCAACGTCTTCGTCCTCCTCGCCATCCCGTTCTGCGTGTTCATGGGGACCTGGCAGCTGGGCAGGTTCGAGGACCGTGTCGCCTCCCACGAGGAGGCCGGGCGGCGCCCCGACCCGGCGACGCAGAAGGCCGAGGCGCTGGACGCGCTGCTGCCCGTGGACAAGGAGACCTCGGGTCGCATCGCGCGGGCCGACGGGCGGTACGGGGAGCAGTTCCTGGTTCCGGACCGGGAGCTGGACGGCCGCACCGGCTCGTACGTCCTCACGCTCCTGAAGACGGACGACGGCAAGTCGCTGCCGGTGGTGCGCGGCTGGCTGCCGACGGGCGCCGAGGCACCGGCCCCGCCGACCGGCCCGGTCACGGTCACCGGCGCACTCCAGGCGTCGGAGGGCCCGGGCACCAAGGGCGTCCGCACCACGGGCGGGCTGCCCGCCGGGCAGCTCGGCCTGATCAGCGCCGCGTCGCTGGTGAACGTGGTGCAGGACGACGTCTACGACGCCTGGATCACGCTCACCGACTCCCCCGCCGGGCTCAAGCCGGTGCCGGCGGCCGCGGCCGCCGGCACGAGCCTGGACATGAAGGCGTTCCAGAACCTCGGCTACACGGCCGAGTGGTTCGTCTTCGCGGGCTTCGTGGTCTTCATGTGGTTCCGCCTCGTCCGCCGCGAGGTGGAGACCCAGCGGGATGCGGCCCTCGGGCTCTGACGGAGGCCGCCGGTCCTGGACGCCTCAGGAGGCGTCCAGGATCCCGGTCCGGTAGATCGTGCCCGCGCAGGCGTTGGGGACGGTCGTCTCGGCCACCGGGCCGCCCGGGTCCGCCGTGTGCGTCACGGCGATGCTGCCGTCGGCGGTGGTGCCGTCCGTCGTCTGCGTGTCGGGCGTGTTGGCGGACGGTTCCGCGCCGGACCCGCCGGTGGTGGTGCCGCCGGTGGTCGAGCCGCCGCTCGTCGGGTCGGTCGGGGTCGGCGTCGGCGTGGTGCCGGTGGTCGGACAGGTCTCGCTGGGCACCCAGGCGAACTTCACCTCGTACGCGTTGTCCGGGGTGAGCAGCAGCCGCGGCGACTCCTGGGCGGGGTCGGGCAGGCCGCCGGCCGCGTCCCCCGCGGTGTGTTCCACGACCGCGATCTTCGTACGGTCGGCCGCGCCGTGCGCCTCGAAGGCGATCTTCCCGGCGCCGCCGACCACGCAGTCGCGCGGCGAGACGTTGGCGATCCGGAAGGTGCCGTAGACCTTCCCGGACTCGTCCGGCGCGCCGGCCTGGGCCGAGACGACGCCGAGCTGGCCGGCGAGACAGGCCGGCGGGGCGTCCGGGGCGACGGACGGGGTGGGCTTGGCGCCGCTGCCGACGCCCGTGCCGGGCGCCGTGGCGGCGGGCGGCCTGCCCGTGGTGCCCTCGGCGCCGCCCTGGCCGGTCGCGGTGGCCCCGGGGGACGGTGTGGTGGTCTTCTGTCCGCCCTCGATGCCGGTCTCGGTGCCGGTGCCGCCCTGGGCCTGCTCGCCGTGTCCGGCGTTGACGGCCTTGTCGGTGCTGATCCCGTCCGACGATGCGACGTGCACGAGGGCCGGCACGGCCGTGCCGACGAGGACGATCGCGGCGGCCATGCCGACGACGGCCTGCCGCTTGCGAGCCCGGCGGGCGGGCACGGCCCGGCGCAGGTGGTCGAGCGCGTCCGTGGACGGCTCGAGCCCGGACACCGCGCCCTGGAACAGCCGCCGCAGCGCGACCTCGTCGAGGGAGCCGTCCGCGGCCCCAGACCCGACCGCCCGGTCCTCCGCCGCCTGGCCCTCCGGCGCTTCGTTCACCAAACCGAATCCACTCAGGTCGTCCCGCTCACCGTCGCGCCCATCATGCCGCCCGCCGCTCATGACGTGGCCTCCATGGCGACGCGCAGTGCCGCTATGCCGCGGGAGCCGTATGCCTTGACCGAGCCGAGCGATATGCCGAGGGTCTCGGCGACCTGGGCCTCCGTCATGTCCGCGAAGTAGCGCAGCACCAGGACCTCGCGCTGGCGTCGCTGGAGCCCGCGCATCGCCTTGATCAGCGCGTCCCGCTCCAGCTGGTCGTACGCGCCCTCCTCCGCGCTCGCCATGTCCGGCATGGGCTTCGAGAGCAGCTTGAGGCCGAGGATGCGGCGGCGCAGCGCGGAGCGCGAGAGGTTGACGACGGTCTGGCGCAGGTAGGCCAGGGTCTTCTCGGGGTCGCGGACCCGGTTGCGGGCCGAGTGGACCCGGATGAACGCCTCCTGCACGACGTCCTCGCAGGAGGCGGTGTCGTCGAGGAGCAGCGCGGCGAGACCGAGCAGCGACCGGTAGTGGGCGCGGTAGGTCTCGGTGAGGTGGTCGACGGTGGTGCCGGCAGCCATCGTGTCGTCAGCGCCCCCGCGGGGCGCCGGAATACCGCTCACGGTCGGCGTCGCGGTGCTCTGACCGGCGCTCTGACCAGCGATCTCTTCGGTCTGCCCCGGAGTCTGACCGGCGGGACGGGCGGGCCGCAAGGGGCGGGGTTTGAGGGGCATGGGCGCGATCACCGGCATGCCGCCGACCGGGCGCGGCCGCCTGAGCGGGCGCACCCCGGTGCCGTGCAGCGGGATGACCGCCGCGATGTCGAGTACCTCTGCCACGCCTGTTGGACACGCTTCCCCCCGTCAGGGTTGTACGCGTACGCCACCGTTTTTGACGGTGCGTCGTTTGCCCTCATGCGTACCCGTTCTCCCCCGATGCCCCGCTCTAGGCGTGCTTCGCGTCACATGGTCCTGGGTGCACGCGAAGACGCTCCCGCCCGACCGCCTGGTTGCAGCGGGGCGGGAACAGCATCGTCGTCCAGGACATCTGACCTGATCAAGAGCCTGCCGACGCCGAATTACTCACAAGGCGTTCACAGATCCTACAAAGTTGAGATCGTCCCCACGATCGACTCCGCGATCTGGACGGCGTTGAGCGCGGCGCCCTTGCGCAGGTTGTCCGCGCACACGAAGAGGTCCAGGGCCCGGGTGTCGTCCGGCGACCGCCGCACCCGGCCGACCCAGGAGGGATCGGTGCCCACGACGTCGGCGGGCGTCGGGAAGTCGCCGGCGCCGGGATCGTCGTACAGCACCACACCCGGCGAGGTGGCGAGGATCTCGTGCGCGCGGGCGACGGTGACGGGCTTCTCGAAGCGGGCGTGCACGGAGACGGAGTGCCCGGCCACCACCGGGATCCGGACGCAGGTCGCGGCGACCCGCAGCCCGGGCAGGTCGAGGATCTTGCGGGTCTCCTCGCGGACGGCGAGCTCCTCCGTGGACCAGCCGTCGGCGGCGAGCTCACCCGACCAGGGCAGCACGTTGAGGGCGAGCGGCCCGGGGAAGGGGCCGGTGGCGTCGCCGACCGCCCGGCGCACGTCGCCGGGGTGCGTGCCCAGCTCGCTGCCGGTGACGACGGCCAGCTGGTGGCGCAGCGCGGCGGTGCCCGCCCGGCCGGCGCCGCTCGCGGCCTGCTGCACGGTGACGACGAGCTCGGCGAGCCCGTACTCGGCGTGCAGGGCGCCCACGGCGACGATCAGCGCCAGGGTGGAGCAGCCGGGGCTCGCGACGATGCCGCGCGGCCGCATCCGTGCGGCGTGCGCGTTGATCTCGGGGACCACGAGCGGCACGTCGGGGTCGGCCCGGAACGCCGCGGAGGTGTCCACGACCACCGCGCCCTTGGCGGCGGCGATCGGCGCCCAGCGCGCCGCGACGGCGTCGGGCACGAGGAAGAGGGCGACGTCGACGCCCTCCAGGTTCTCCTCGCTCAGCGCGAGGACCTCGCTCTCCTCCTCCCGCACGGTCAGCTTGCGGCAGCCGGCCGAGCGGGCGGAGGCGAGGAGTCGGATCTCGCCCCAGACGTCCGCGTGGTGCGAGAGCATCCGGAGCAGCACGGCGCCGACGGCCCCGGTCGCTCCCACGACCGCGAGCGTCGGCTTCGTGCCCGAAGTGCCTACCTGAGGCACGTCACCGGCCGGTGCCGCCGTAGACCACGGCCTCGTCCGAGTCGCTGTCCAGGCCGAAGGCGGTGTGGACGGCGCGGACGGCCTCGTTGACGTCGTCGGCGCGGGTGACGACCGAGATGCGGATCTCGGAGGTGGAGATCAGCTCGATGTTGACGCCCGCGTCCGACAGCGCCTTGAAGAAGTCCGCGGTGACGCCCGGGTTCGTCTTCATGCCGGCGCCGACGAGGGAGATCTTGCCGATCTGGTCGTCGTAGCGGAGCGAGTCGAAGCCGATCGTGGCCTTCGTCTTCTCCAGGGCGTCGATGGCCTTGCGGCCCTCGGACTTGGGGAGGGTGAAGGAGATGTCCGTGAGCCCGGTGGAGGCCGCGGACACGTTCTGCACGATCATGTCGATGTTGATCTCGGCGTCCGCGACGGCACGGAAGATGGCCGCGGCCTCGCCCGGCTTGTCCGGCACGCCGACGACCGTGATCTTGGCCTCGGAGGTGTCGTGGGCGACACCGGAGATGATGGCCTGCTCCACCTTCAGATCCCCTGTCGGTTCGTTGCTGACCCACGTGCCCTGCAGCCCCGAGAAGGAGGAGCGGACGTGGATCGGGATGTTGTAGCGGCGTGCGTACTCGACGCACCGGTGCAGCAGCACCTTGGAGCCGGAGGCGGCGAGCTCCAGCATGTCCTCGAAGGAGATCCAGTCGATCTTCTTCGCCTTCTTCACCACGCGCGGGTCGGCGGTGAAGACGCCGTCGACGTCCGTGTAGATCTCGCAGACCTCGGCGTCGAGCGCGGCGGCCAGGGCGACGGCGGTCGTGTCGGAGCCGCCGCGGCCCAGCGTGGTGATGTCCTTCTTGTCCGCGGACACGCCCTGGAAACCGGCGACGATGGCGATGTTGCCCTCGTCGAGCGCGGTGCGGATGCGGCCCGGCGTGACATCGATGATGCGCGCTTTGTTGTGGACCGAGTCGGTGATGACACCCGCCTGACTGCCCGTGAACGACTGGGCCTCGTGGCCCAGGTTTTTGATCGCCATGGCCAGCAGGGCCATGGAGATCCGCTCTCCGGCGGTCAGCAGCATGTCGAACTCACGGCCGGCCGGCATCGGGGATACCTGCTCGGCGAGATCGATCAGCTCGTCCGTCGTGTCGCCCATCGCGGAGACCACGACCACCACCTGGTGGCCGTTCTTCTTGGCTTCCACGATTCGCTTGGCGACGCGCTTGATGCCTTCGGCATCGGCAACGGAGGAGCCTCCGTACTTCTGCACGACAAGGCCCACGTGCGCTCCTCGCTCAGTCGTTGCCGCAGCTTCTCACTGCGGTCGGCTCAGTCTAACGAGCGGTGGAAAAACGCCACGGTGATATCGCATGATGAGATCCGCTGCTCGCGGAGTGATCACTCACGATCGTCGAACCCGCCGCGAGGTGCCGCGGAGGTGCCGCAACACGCCGGTCACAAACGTTTCGGCATACGAGACGGCATGCGCGTGACCTGGACAGATGCCCGGACGAGTGCCAATCTCCCGCCATGCGCCCACGTCACACCGCCACGCTCGCAACGGCCTCCGTCCTCGTCGCCCTCGCCGCGTCCGCGTGCGCGCCCCAGCCCGAGGCCCCCCAGGGGCAGGCGGCCGGCGCCAAGCCCGCCAAGAACGCGCCCGCGTCCTGCGCGAAGGACACGCTCGCCACGAAGGCAAAGGGCAAGCTGACGGTCGGCACCGACACGCCCGCCTACGCGCCCTGGTTCCAGGACGACGACCCGGCCAACGGCAAGGGCTACGAGTCCGCCGTCGCGTACGCGGTCGGGCAGAAGCTCGGCTTCGCGAAGGGTGACGTGGTCTGGCAGAAGGTCGCGTTCAACAACGCCTTCGCGCCCGGCGAGAAGAGCTTCGACTTCGACGTCAACCAGGTGTCGATCAACGAGGACCGCCGCAAGGCCGTGGACCTGTCCTCCGGCTACTACGACGTCCGCCAGGCCGTCATCGCGCTCAAGAGCTCCAAGGCCGCGAAGGCGACCACCCTCGCCGACCTCAAGGGCGCCAAGCTCGGCGCGCAGGTCGGCACGACCAGCCTCGACGTGATCAACCAGCAGATCAAGCCGGAGCAGCAGCCCGCCGTCTTCCAGAAGAACGACCTCGCCAAGGCCGCGCTCAAGAACGGCCAGGTCGACGCGATCGTCGTGGACCTGCCGACCGCGTTCTACATCACCGGCGCCGAGGTCCCCGAGGCCAAGGTCGTGGGCCAGTTCGAGACCACCGGCGGCGCCAAGGAGCAGTTCGGCCTGGTCCTCGACAAGGGCTCCGCGCTGACCTCCTGCGTCTCCCAGGCCGTGGACGCGCTGCGCAAGGACGGCACGCTCGCCGCGATCGAGAAGCAGTGGCTGTCCGAGGCGGCCGGCGCGCCGGTGCTGAAGTGACCGTCACGAAGGAGGACTCGCCCCGGGAGGACACTCCGGGCGAGATGTACAGGCCGTCGCAGCGGCGGATCGAGCGGGAGCGCTACAAGCGCTCCCGCACCCGCCGCGCGACGGCCGTCGCCGCCCTGAGCACCGCCGTCACGCTGGCGGTGCTCTACTTCGTCATCACCGGCTCCCCCGGCTGGCCGCGCACGAAGGAGACCTTCTTCGACTGGGGGTACGCCCGCCAGGCGTTCCCCCAGGTCATCGACGGCCTGTGGCTCAACCTCCGCCTCCTCGTCGTCTGCGGCGCCATCACGCTCGTCCTCGGCCTGCTGCTCGCCGTCGCCCGCACCCTGCGCGGCCCGGCGTTCTTCCCGCTGCGCGCGCTCGCCACCGCCTACGTCGACTTCTTCCGCGGCCTGCCGCTGATCATCTGCCTGCTCGCGGTGATCTTCGGCGTGCCCGCACTGCGCCTCCAGGGCGTCCCGACCGACCCGGTCGTCCTCGGCGGTACGGCGCTGGTCCTCACGTACTCGGCATACGTCGCCGAGGTCTTCCGGGCCGGCATCGAGAGCGTCCACCCCAGCCAGCGCGCCGCCGCCCGCTCGCTCGGCCTGTCGAGCGCGCAGACCATGCGCTACGTGGTGCTGCCGCAGGCCGTACGCCGGGTGGTGCCGCCGCTGCTCAACGACCTGGTCTCGCTCCAGAAGGACACCGGCCTGGTCTCCATCGCGGGCGCGGTCGACGCCGTGTACGCGGCCCAGATCCTCGCCTCCAAGACCTTCAACTACACGCCGTACGTCGTCGCGGGCCTGGTCTTCGTCGTCCTGACGATCCCGATGACCCGGTTCACGGACTGGGTCACGGCCCGGATGAACCGCCGCCAGTCGCAGGGAGGCACGGTATGACGCAGACGCCCGTCCTCCGCCTGGAGTCCGTCCGCAAGACGTACGGCCACGGCTCCGCCCAGACCGTCGTCCTGCGCGATGTCGACCTCACCGTCCCGCAGCACTCGGTCACCGTCCTCATCGGCGCCTCCGGCTCCGGCAAGTCGACCCTCCTCAAGTGCGCCAACCTCCTGGAGGAGATCGACGACGGCGCGATCTTCCTGGACGGCGAGGACATCACCGACCCGCGCGCCGACGCCGATGCCGTACGGCGCCGGATCGGCGTGGTCTTCCAGGCGTACAACCTCTTCCCGCACATGAGCGTGCTCGACAACATCACGCTCGCCCCGCGCCGCGTCCACAAGGCCGAGCGCCGGGCCGCCGAGGAGCGGGCGCGCGAGCTGCTCGACCGGCTCGGGCTCGGCGCCAAGGCGGGCGAGTACCCGGACCGGCTCAGCGGCGGCCAGCAGCAGCGCGTGGCGATCGCCCGAGCGCTCGCGAGCCGGCCACGCCTGCTGCTGCTCGACGAGGTGACGGCGGCGCTCGACCCGGAGCTGGTCGGCGAGGTCCTGAACGTGGTGCGGGACCTCAAGGAGGAGGGCATGACCATGGTCATCGCCACCCACGAGATGGGCTTCGCCCGCGAGGTCGCCGACCAGGTGTGCTTCCTGGAGAACGGGGTCGTCCTGGAGCGCGGCACGTCGGCCGAGGTCTTCGGCGCCCCGGCGCACGAGCGCACGCGCCGGTTCCTGAGCCGCATCGTGGAGGCGGGCCGCCTGTAGGGCGTACGCCGCCGCCTGGCCCGTACGGCCGCGTCAGCCCGTACGCCGCTGGCCTCGTACGCCGCCCGCTCGTATGCCGCCGTCGGGCGGCTCGTAGGCCCCCCCGCTGGCCGTACGCCGCGGGCGGGGCCGTACGCCGCCGTCGGCCTCGTACGCCACCGTCGGGCTCGTAGGCCGCGGGCCGGGCCGTTACGCGCGGTGCCCGGCCCCGTAGAGACCCGCGAGCCGGCTCGTACGGCCACGTGAGCCCCGTACGTACACCGCGGGCCGGCCCCGCAAAGCCGGGGCCGGCCCGTAAGTCTCTCTGCCTGTCAGATCCCGTGGCGGCCCAGGCCGCCCAGCTCCTCCGCCATCACGCGCCCCGCCTCCTCCGCGAGGGCGTCCTCCGCCAGGTCCTCGTCCGTGTCGAGCCCCGCCAGGTCGGCGAGCGGCTGGTCGAGCCGGACGTGCGCCACCAGGGACTGGAGGGCGCGCAGGGTGGCGGAGGCGGTGGGGCCCCAGTTCGAGAAGTACGAGAACTGCCACCACCACAGCGCCTCGCTGGTCCGGCCCGCCCGGTAGTGGGCGAGGCCGTGCCTCAGGTCGGTGACGATGTCGGCGAGGTTGTCGGAGATCCGCGCCGGTACGGGCGCCTTGCGCGGCTCGTACGGGTCGAAGACCTCGGAGAACACGTCGACCGGCTCCAGCATGACCGCGAACCGCTCGCGCAGGTCGTCCACGTCCACGTCCGGCCCCGCGTCCGGCTCGTACTGCTCGTCCGGAACGATGTCCGCGTGCGCGCCGAGCCGCCCGCCGGCGAGCAGCAGCTGCGAGACCTCCAGGAGCAGGAAGGGCACCGCGCTGTCCGGCTCGTCGCCCTTGGCGACCTCCGTCGTCGCGACGATGAAGCTCTCGATCGAGTCCGCGACCTGCACCGCGAAGTCGTCCGGGTCCTGGGTGATGGAGTGCAGCGTGGCGTCAGACATCGAGGAGCCTCTCTGAGAGTGCGGCGTCGTCCGCACGGACTCGGTCGTCGTCATACATCTAGCAGTCGCCGCCCCTCGAAGGCACGCCCCAGGGTGACCTCGTCGGCGTACTCCAGGTCGCCGCCGACCGGCAGACCGCTCGCGAGCCGCGTCACCTTCAGGCCCATGGGCTTGATCATCCGCGCCAGGTACGTCGCGGTGGCCTCGCCCTCCAGGTTCGGGTCGGTGGCCAGGATCAGCTCGGTGACCGTGCCGTCCGCGAGCCGCGCCAGCAGCTCGCGGATCCGCAGGTCGTCCGGGCCGACGCCCTCGATCGGGCTGATCGCGCCGCCGAGCACGTGGTAGCGGCCGCGGAACTCGCGGGTCCGCTCGATCGCCACGACGTCCTTCGGCTCCTCGACCACGCAGATGACGGTCTGGTCCCGGCGCGGGTCACGGCAGATGTTGCACTGCTCCTGCTGCGCGACGTTTCCGCAGACCGCACAGAACCGGACCTTCTCCTTCACTTCCAGAAGCGCCTGGGCGAGCCGCCGCACGTCGGTCGGCTCGGCCTGGAGGATGTGGAAGGCGATCCGCTGGGCGCTCTTGGGACCGACGCCGGGCAGCCTGCCCAGTTCGTCGATGAGGTCCTGAACCACGCCTTCGTACAATGCCGGCGCCCTTCTCGGAAGTGCTTGATTCTTACGGTAGTGGCTGGAATCCGGCCACAGAAGATGTACGGGTCGAAGACCCGGAGGGATGGCGGGACCAGGTCCCGGAAACCGGACCGGAGGCCGGGTCCCGGAAGGCCTGGCCGGGGCCGGGTCTCAGAAACCCAGGCCCGGCAGGCCGCCGCCGCCCAGGCCCTGCGCCAGCGGGCCCAGCTTCTGCTGCTGGAGCTGCTGCGCGTTGTCGTTGGCGGCCTTCACGGCGGCCACGATCAGGTCGGCCAGGGTCTCGGTGTCCTCCGGGTCGACCGCCTTCGGGTCGATCACCAGGCCGCGCAGCTCGCCCGAGCCGGTCACGGTGGCCTTGACCAGGCCGCCGCCCGCCTGCCCGTCGACCTCGGTCGCCGCGAGCTCCGCCTGGGCGCGGGCGAGGTCCTGCTGCATCTTCTGGGCCTGCTGGAGGAGCTGCTGCATGTTGGGCTGGCCACCACCGGGGATCACGGTCACTCCTCAGGTTTCGGAACTTGGTGAAAACGAGCCTACGTGGTCGTCGACCCCCACGCCGACGCAACTCTTTCGAGTGAGAAACTGCGGGCTCCTCTACCTGATCAACACCCTCTTGTGGGCGGAAATCCCGGGATTCCGGGCCCACAGCCCACCATTCGGCGGTAGGAAGGGCAGGCACCACGTGCACCGCACGTCACAGAAGGACACGAGCGCTGAGCTGAACAGAGGAGTCCCCCGGTGAGCCAGCAGCCGGACATGCAGCCGCAGCCGGGGAACCCCGAAGGCCCGGGCAACTCCGGCGAGCCCGGAGTCCCGGCCGCGCACCGCGACCGGACCGGAGACCGGAGCAGTGGCCGGAGCAGGGGCCTGAACGGCGACCGGTACGGCGACCGGGCCGCAGACCTGACCGGGGCGCCCTTCCCGCTGGGCGACTGGGGCGAGCCCGCCGAGCGCCTCGACGAGCTCTACCGCTGGGTGGAGTCGAACGCGCTGCGCACCGCCGAGTGGTACCTCTCCGACCGCGTGTGGAAGCGCCGCTGCGCCCGCCTGCTGCGCGTCGGCACGGCCCTGGGCGCGATCGCGGGCGCCGCGCTGCCGCTGCTCGACCTGGCCGGGGTCGCCGACGGCCTGGCCGGCTGGGGCTATCTCTCGCTGCTCCTCGGCGCCGCCTGCCTCGCCTGCGACCGCTACTTCGGCATCACCTCGGGCTGGATAAGGAACGTGGCCACCGCGCAGGCCGTGCAGCGCCGGCTCCAGGCGCTCCAGTTCGACTGGGCCTCGGAGAGCGTGCGCGAGGTGCTCGGCCCGACGGAGGGCACGGCCAGCGAGGCCGCCGAGCGCTGTCTGGGCATCCTGCGCCGCTTCTCGGAGGACGTGACGGAGCTGGTACGGGCGGAGACCACGGACTGGATGGTCGAGTTCCGCTCCGGCCCGGCGCCGCTGGCCCTCCAGGCCGTCGGCACGGCCCCGGGCTCCCGCCCCGAGGCCGGCCATCCCTCGGGCCGCTTCCCGCTGCCGCCGGGCACCCGGCCCAACATGCCGCGCCAGCGCCCGCCGGAGCCGCGCTGAGCGCCGTAGGGAGCCCTGGTCCCGTACCCGTACCCGTACTAGCTGAGGATGATCATCGAGCCCTGTGCCAGGCTGCGGGTGGCCGCCGCGTGCAGTCCCAGCCAGACGTGCCGCTCGCGGGCGAAGGGGCTGTCGTCCTGGTACGGGGCCGGGGCGGCGGGCTCCTCCAGGCTGGTCGGCCGGTCCGGGGGCGCGGGCGCGGCCGGGGGGTTCGCCGGGTCGATGCCGATCGCGGGCGCGACGAACTCCAGCTCGCGGAGCAGCCCGTGCGAGGAGCCGAGCGGACCGCCGCCCTCCAGGAGCTCGTCGTTGGAGAGCGGTACGGGGAAGTCGACCGGCACATAGGCGCCGGCGTGGTCGTAGTGCCACACCAGGTGCGACTGCTGGGCGGTCGCCTCGAACATCTCCAGGAGCTGCTCGTAGTCCCCGCCGAGCTCGCCGACCGGTTCGACCGGCAGCCCGCACATCTGGAGCAGGTAGGCACGGCGCAGGAAGTGCAGGGCCTCGTAGTCGAAGCCCGCGACCGGGGCGACGTCGCCGGTGAGCCCCGGCATGTAGGCGTAGACGGGCACGGTGGGCAGGCCGGCCTCGGTCAGGGCCTGGTCGAAGGTGGCTATCTCTTCGGCGAAGGGGTTGTCGGCGCTGTGGCACAGCACGTCGACGAGGGGGACCAGCCACAGGTCACAGGCCAAGGGAGGCTCGCTCTCCGTCAGTTGCAGGGGTGGCCAGGTTAGTGGGACCACGCGGCCCCGCCTACCCGCTGGGTGCCTGCCCGCGCGGGCGGCTCGTCAACCCGTACGTCTGGGCCCGTACGGCTCAACCGGCACGACTCAGCCCGTACGGCTCAACCGGCACGACTCAGCCCGTACGTCTCAACCGGCACGACTCAGCCCGTACGTCTCAACCGGCGCGTCTCGACCCGTACGTCTCAGCCCGTGCGCCGGGGGCGCGCTTCCAGCCGGTCCGCCCACTCCAGCGACCGCGCGTTGTAGTCCCGTACGACCGCCACCGCGCCGTCCGCGTCGCCGCGCGTGATCGCGTCGACCAGCTCGACGTGCCCGCTCCACAGCCAGCCGACCAGATCGCGGTCGGAGCGCAGGTACGGGACGGAGAAGACCCACGCCTGGACGCGCAGCCGGTGCAGGAAGTCGGCGATGTAGTCGTTGGCGGCGACGAGCCGGCCCAGCTCGCGCCAGTATCGGATGTCGTATCCGATGAGAACGTCCAGGTCCCCGGCCCGGGCGGCACGCGCGGCGGCCTCGCCCCGGCGGCGTATCGAGACAAGGGTGACGCCGTACGTCATGTCGGGCTCGGCGGGCTCGGCCGGCAGCTCCGAGGAGGGCGCGTTCCGGCGGAAGATGCCGTCCACCACGAGCATGCGCGCCTCGACCATGCCCCGGTAGTCGTCGACCGAGAACTCGTGCACCCGGAAGCCCCGGTGCTGGTCGGAGTCGAGCAGCCCCTGCGCGCACAGATCGACGAGGGCCTCGCGCACGGGCGTCGCGGAGACGCCGTACTGCTCGGCGATCTGCTTGACCGTGAACTCCTCCCCCGGCTGGAGACGCCCAGCGAGGACTTCGTCACGCAGCGCGTCCGCGATCTGCTGTCGCAGGGTGTTGCGGGTGACAGCTCCGCTCGCGGGCATGTGGTCGGCCCCCTCCGTCCGGTCCGTCCGGTTCCGGGACACCCTAGTCCAGGGCGGAGAGGGGCCGATCACAGTCGCTTGGCCCGAATACGTCACACCGTGTGCGTCACGCAGGGTGCGTCACACCGTGTGCGTCACGCAGGGTGCGTCACACCGTGTGCTCGTCGGCGACGCTCAGCGCCGCGTCGAGGGCGGCCAGGCCCTCCTTGGCCTCCGCCTCGCTGACGTTGCAGGCGGGGACGGCGTGGGTGCGGTTCATGTTGATGAACGGCCACAGGCCGTTCTTCTTCGCCGCGGCGCCGAAGGCGGCCATCGGCGCGTTCGCCTCGCCGGCCGCGTTGTACGGGACGAGCGGCTCGCGCGTCTCCTTGTTCTTGACCAGGTCGAGCGCCCAGAAGACGCCCATGCCGCGGACCTCGCCGACCGACGGGTGGCGCTCGGCCAGCTCGCGCAGGCCGGGGCCGAGGACGGTCTCGCCGATGTGGGCGGCGTGCTCGACGACCTTCTCCTCCGCCATCACGTTGATGGTGGCGACGGCGGCGGCGCAGGCCAGCGGGTGCCCGGAGTAGGTCAGACCGCCGGGGTACGGGCGGGTGTCGAAGGTCGCGGCGATCTTCGCGCTGATGGCGACGCCGCCCAGCGGCACGTACCCGGAGTTCACGCCCTTGGCGAAGGTCATCAGGTCGGGCACGACGTCGAAGTGCTCGGAGGCGAACCACTTGCCGGTGCGCCCGAAGCCCGCCATGACCTCGTCGAGGACGAAGACGATCCCGTACTTGTCGCAGATCTCGCGCACGCCGGTCAGGTAGCCGGACGGCGGGGTCATGATGCCGGCCGTGCCCGGCACGGTCTCCAGGATGATCGCGGCGACGGTCGCCGGGCCCTCGAAGGCGATGGTGTCCTCGAGGTGCTGGAGCGCGCGCTGGCACTCCTCCGCCTCGGTGGTGGCGTAGAACGGCGAGCGGTAGAGGAACGGCGCCCAGAAGTGGACCACGCCGGCCGAGGCCGTGTCGGAGGCCCAGCGGCGCGGGTCACCGGTCAGGTTGATCGCGGTGGAGGTGGCGCCGTGGTACGAGCGGTAGGCCGAGAGCACCTTCGTACGGCCGGTGTGCAGCCGGGCCATGCGGACGGCGTTCTCGACGGCCTCGGCCCCGCCGTTGGTGAAGAAGATCTTGTCCAGGTCGCCGGGCGTGCGCGCGGCGATGAGGCGCGCGGCCTCGGAGCGCACGTCCACGGCGAAGGCGGGCGCGAAGGTCGCGAGCTTCCCGGCCTGCTCCTGGATCGCGGCGACGACCTTGGGGTGCTGGTAGCCGATGTTGGTGTAGACGAGGCCGCTGGTGAAGTCGAGGTAGCGGTTGCCGTCGTAGTCCCAGAAGTACGAACCCTCGGCGCCGGCGACGGCGAGCGGGTCGATCAGGCCCTGGGCGGACCAGGAGTGGAACACGTGCGCGCGGTCGGCGGCCTTGACGGCCGCACCGGCCTGGGGGTCGGGTTCGACATGAGGGGTCATGGGTCGAGGGTAGGTAACCGCAGGTGGGGCGGGCCATGACCATCTTGTCCACCGAGACCGGGGCGGACGAGACAGATTGCTGGGAGTGGTCGCGCGCGGAGTGTGCGGGCGCGCGGAGTGTGCGGGCGCGCGCCGTGTGTGCGGAGTGATCCGGCGGGGCTCCAGCGCCAGGGGTCGAGGGCGTGTTTGCCGCGGGTCCGCCGGGTGCCCGGCCGCCGCCGCACCTCCGGGCCGTCGGCCAGGGGGTGTACCTCGGGGGCGCCGGCAGGGCGCCTCCGAGCCTCGACGCCGCTGGGCTGGAGGCCTCACCGATCTTCATGTCCGGAGCGTTCGGGAGCAGCTCCCGTGGGCTCCGGCCTCCGCAACAACGCGGCCGGCCAAGGGGAGCACGTACGCCCGGCGCTGTGCGAAGATCCGGTCTCGGGCTCCTGGCCCGCGCGAATCACCGGGCCTCGTCGAGCGGTTGGCGGGAGAGGGAAGATGAGCAAGACCCTGCACTGGTTCGAGTCCAGCCACAGCAGCTCCGGCTCCGGCGACGGCGTCGCCTTCTTCACCGGGCAGCGCTGATGAACAGAGCCCTCACCGTCATAGGCGCCCTGCTCATCGTGTTCGGCGGCTTCGCGCTCTTCGTCACGACCGGCGGCATCGCGCTGTGCCTGAAGCTGCGCGCGCTGGTGCGGCACGGCGTCGAGGGTGACGCGGTGTCGTATCACCACGACTGGATGAACAGGAAGTTCCGGGTGCACTACCGGGTCGTCGTGGACGGCGGCCGGAGCGGTGAGTTCTACGAGCTCCAGGTGAAGGAACCGGAGCCGGTCGGCTCGGTGGCGCCGGTGGTGTACGACCCGCGTCGGCCCAGTCGGGCGATGGTGGGGACCGCGGAGGACGTGCGGAAGAAGTACCGCTCGGAGGCCGGGGTGCTGAAGGGCCTGGTGGGCGTCGGGGTCCCGCTCGTCGCGCTGGGAAGCCTGCTGGTCGCGATCTTCGACAGCGGAAGCTGAGGCTCAGCGCGCGAGCATCCGCTCCAACAGGCTGACGAGCAGGGACCGTTCCGCGACCGAGAGCGGGGCCATCAGCTCGTCCTGCGCGTCGGCGAGGATCTTGTCGAGGCGCCGGAGGTGCCGGCGGCCCTGCGAGGTGATCGTCACGACGTTGCGGCGGCGGTCGGCGGGGTCGGGGGTGCGGGCGACGTGGCCCTGCGCCTCCAGCTCGTTCATGACGGCGACGAGGTCGCTGCGGTAGATGCCGGTGCGACGGCTGAGGCCCGCCTGGCTGGTGGGGCCGTACTCGGCGAGTGAGGCGAGCGTCGCGTAGTGCCACTTGCGGGCGTCCTCGGCGGCGAGACGCTCGCTCACCACCCGGTCGGCGCGGGCCGAGGTGAGCGCGAGCAGGCGGCTGGGCAGGCCGCGCAGCCGGTCGGGGAGGTCGGTGACCTCGGGCATCTCGGGAGTCTCGGGAGTCTCGCTCATGCGGTGCAGATTACCCCTTGCGTTAGTGGCACGAACGATCTACTGTCGTTAGTGCCACAAACGTTAGTCATCCGAACGTTAGAGGAGTGAACGAGCATGTCCGTGAACACCGACGCCGCCAGTGCCACCAGCGTCAACGCCGCCCCGACCACCGCTCCCCTCGCCGACGCCCGCGCCCTCGGCCTCGCCCACTACGCCGCCCGCGGCGTCCTGGAGCACGTGCTGGGCCGGCACGGCACCACGTTCCAGCAGCAGATCGCCCTGCGCGCCGCCGTCACGGCCGACGCCCCGCAGACGGCGGACGAGCTCATCGCCCAGGTCCGGGGCTCCCTCAAGACCGACCCGGCCGACATCCGCACCACGCTCGACGAGCTGGAGGCCCGGAAGCTGCTCGTCACGGACGGCGCACACCTCCTCCCCACGGACGCGGGCCGCGAGCTGATCGCCACCCTCGCCGCGGAGACCGCCCCCATCTCGGCCCGTGTCTGGGGCGGCATACCCACCGAGGACCTCGCCGCCGCCGGCCGGGTGCTCGCGCTGGTGACCGAGCGGGCCGACGCGGAGCTCGCAGCGCTGACGGCCTGACAGCCGGCCCTCCAGGACGAGCCGGTTGGGGAGGCGGAAGCTCAGATCATCAGGATGATCCGCCCCGGGCGGCGGCCCGCCTCCGCGCGGCGGTGGGCCTCGGCGACCTCTTCGAGGGGCATGACGTCGGCCACGCGGGTGATGAGGCGCCGGTCGGCGACCATCTGGAAGATGGCGGCCAGCTCGACGGGGTCGGGACGGCCGAAGACGGTCTCCACGCGGATGCCGCGTTCGGAGGCGGGGGTGCGGTCCTTCGCGAGGGCGACGAAGACGCCGCCGTCCTTGACGGCGGGGAGGACCGGGCCGCCGACGAGGGCGCCGTCGAAGACGCCGTCGACGCGGTCGGGGAGGATCGCGAGGAGCTGGTTGAGGACGTCCACGGGTTCGCCGCGGGTGACGCAGTGCTTGGCGCCGAGGACCTTCAGCTCGCTCTCGTCGCCCTCGTGGGCGACGGCGACGACCTCCAGGCCGGCCGCCGAGGCGAACTGGACCGCGAAGCGGCCCACGACGCCGCTGGCGCCGGTGACGAGGATCGTCGAGCCCGTGGGGAGATCGAGCACGCCGAGGCCCTGCTGCGCGGTGGCGGCGGCGAGCGGGACGGAGGCCGCCTGGGTGAAGTCGATGTCGTCCGCGATCGGCGCCAGCCACTCCGGGTCGACCCGGATGACCTCCGCGTAGGTGCCCTCGCCGGTCCGCTCGGTGAACCACGGCACGAAGCCGGCCACCCGGGTACCGGCCGGAAGGGTGCCCGTCGGGCTGGGCGCGGGGTCGAGGAGCCGGCCGGCGAAGTCCGTGCCGAGGACGAACGGGGGCCGGAGCGGCTCCAGCTCGTCGGCGTAGTAACCCGCCCGGATCCTCATGTCCGCGACGGCCACACCGGCCGCCTTCAGCCGGACCCGGACCTTGCCGGGCACGTCCCCGGGCTCGGGCTCGGGGCGGCGGGCCATGTTCAGGACCTCGGGTCCGCCGTAGGCGGTCACTTCGACGACACGCATGGGGTTTCTCCTCCTGCGGCAGCCCCCTCGTCGCCATTAGACCCACGCCCGCCACCCCCGGCAACAGGTGACGGAAGCTCGGGGGAACCTGGCGGAAGGGCGACGACCGTCGCCGCGCTGCCCGGCGCCCTCGGCTACACCGAACCGCGCTCCGGCATCGGCCTCAGGGGCCTGCACCGCATCGCGATCGACGGGCGCCGCCCGAACGTCGACGGGATCGGCACCCCGCCGTACCCGTACCGGGAGATCGAGTACGCCGACACCCACGGCCGGCCGCCGGCCGACTCGCTGACCTCCACCTTCCTGACCTGCCTCACCCGCGGCGGCGGCCACCCCCAGGGGTCTGAAGATCTGCGGCGAGGGATGACGATCCGCGCCGGTTCCCGCTCTGGCATGCTCTGACCTCGTGGATCCCTTGAGCACGCAAGACCCGGTCGTCATAGGGCCCTTCCGGCTGATCGGACGGCTCGGCACCGGCGGCATGGGCCGGGTGTACCTGGGCCGTTCGGCGGGCGGCCGCGCGGTCGCGGTGAAGGTCGTGCACCCGGAGCTGGCCGCGCAGGAGGAGTTCCGGCTGCGGTTCGCCCGCGAGGTCGCCGCCCTGGAGAAGGTCGGCGGCACCGGCACCGCGCCCGTACTCGGCTCCGACACCGGGGCCGAGCTGCCGTGGGTGGCCGTCGGATACGTACCCGGGCCCTCGCTGCGCACGGTCGTGGCCGACGAGTACGGGCCGCTGCCGCCCGCCAGCGTGCGCACCCTCGCCGCCGGGCTCGCCCGGGCCCTCACCCACATCCACGCCGCTGGCCTGGTCCACCGCGACCTCAAGCCGTCCAACGTGCTGCTCACGGTCGACGGCCCGCAGATCATCGACTTCGGCATCGCCCGCGCCCTCGACACCGTCACCGACGGCGGCCTGACCACCACCGGCGCGGTCGTCGGCTCGCCCGGCTTCATGTCGCCCGAACAGGTCCGCGGCGAGAAGCTCAGCCCCGCCTCCGACGTGTTCTGCCTGGGCTCGGTGCTCGTGTACGCGGCGACCGGGCGTTCGCCGTTCGGCGGCACCGACAGCGGGGTGCACGCCACCATGTTCCGCATCGCCCACGACGAGCCCGACCTCACGGGCCTCGCGCCCGAGCTCGCCGGCCTCATCCGCGCCTGCCTGGCCAAGGACCCGGCGGCGCGCCCCTCGGCGACCGAACTCGTCGACACCCTCCAGGTCACCGACCCGTGGCTGCCCGCCGACGTCCTGGCCCGGCTCGGCCGCCACGCCGCCCGGCTCCTCGACACCGAGGACCAGGGCGCCCCGCCACCGGCCGAGGACCCCACCCCGGCACCCCCAGCGGCCCCGGCGCCCCGGCGCCGCCGCCGTGGCCTGCTCGCCGCCGCGACCGCGCTCGCCGTCGCCGCGGCGGCGGGACTCGCGTACACCTACTGGCCCGCCCCGGACACCGGCGGACCGGACGGCAAGGCCCGCGGCGGTACGAGCGCCAGCGCGGGCACGGGTGCGGCCCGGACCGCGGGAATCGTCCCGGCCGCCTTCCTCGGCGCCTGGGAAGGCGTCCTCCGGGGCTCGGCCGACGCCCCCTACGAGACCAGCCGCATCGAGATCACCCAGGGCGCGGCGGGCGCCCGGACGGCCGTCTACACCCATGTCACCGGAGAGCAGCTGTGCATGGGCCGGGCCGCCCTCGTCTCCGCCACCGACACCGAACTGGTCCTCGGCGAGGCCGAGGTCACCGCCAGCGTCCCCGCCCAGCGCTGCACCCCGGCCGCCCGCCAGACCCTCCGGCTGCGCTCGAACGACGTCGTCGAATGGGGCTCCGGCGTCGCCAAGGCCACCTTCCAGCGGACCGCGCCCGGCGCGAGCGTCGTCCCGGCCGCCCTCCTCGGCACCTGGAAGCAGAACCCGTCCACCGTCACCCAGCCCGAGCCCGACCGCTGGAGCTACCGCCTCACCGTCACCCAGGGCCCGGTCGGCGCCCCGCTGGTCCGCTTCGAGCAGATCTACCCGCGCACCGACAAGGACGGCAACCTCACCTCCGAGGACGTCCACTGCACCGCCACCGCCCTCGTCGGCGGCGCCGGCGGCCTCCTCGTCATCGGCCCGCAGACCCGCGACCCGGACAGCTGGGACCCGGAGTGCGTGGAGGAGGGTTCCAGCAATCTCCGGATCGTCCACTACCAGGGCAAGGAGCTGCTCCACGTCTACGGCATGAGCGCGGACGGCGAGCCGGGCGAGTTCGTCCGCGAGTAGCCCGCCGGACCCCTAGGCGGCCCCCGCCCCGGCCCCCGCCCCCGCCCCCGCCCCCGCCACTTCCGCCGCCGCCCGCGCGTAGTCCTGGACCAGGGCGCGGGGGTCGTCGGCGCGCCAGGCGAGGGCGAAACGGGACGGGGAGATGCCGTCGACGGGGCGGGTGACGACGCCGTCGCGGGTGAGGAGAGGGGCGTTGCCGGTGGCGACCAGGCAGATGCCGAGGCCGCCGACGAGGGCCTCGTACGTCTCGTCGGCGCTGGCGACCTCGGCGCCGATGACCGGGGGGCGGCCGGCGCGGGCGTCGAGGGCGAGCCAGTAGTCGCGGAGTTCGGGGCCGGTGGGCGGCAGGGCGAGGAAGGGCTCGTCGAGGAGGTCGGCCACGGCGAGGCGGTCACGGGCGGCCAGCGGGTGGTCGGCGGGGAGGGCGACCAGGCGGGGTTCGGTGGCGACGACGACCCAGCGGAAGCGTTCGGCGCCGGTGAGCGGCAGCCAGACGAAGGCCACGTCGCTGCTGCCGTCGGCGAGCCCCGCCGTCGGGTCCTCCCAGCCGACCTGGCGGAGCCGGGTGCGGGCCCTCGGGTGGGCCTCGGTGAAGCGGGAGCGGATCGCGGGCAGCAGGCCGCCGCGGCCCGGGCTGGTGCTCATCCCGACGACCAGGGTGCCGTCCGCGGCCTCCCGGGCGGCCCGTACCGCGGCATGCCCCTCCGCCCAGGCGGCGAGCACGGCGCGGGCGTGCGGCAGCAGGGCCGCGCCGACCTCGGTGAGGCGGACGCCGTGCCGGTCGCGGTCGAAGAGCGGGGCGCCGAGCCCGCGCTCCAGCGCCCGGATCTGTTTGCTGAGCGCCGGCTGCGAGACGTACATCCGCTCGGCGGCGCGCGTGAAGTGGAGTTCCTCGGCGACGGCGAGGAAGTAGCGCAGATCCCGCCCGTGCACGTCCACGACCCCGTGCGCGTCCACGAGTCGATCCGCGTCCACGTGCCCGTGCGCGTCCACAAGCCCTTGCGCGCCGACGTTCCCGTTCGCGTCCACGAGCCCGTGCGCGCCGCCGTGCCCCTTCGCACCCACGTCCCCATTCGCGTCCATAACCATGGGCTATCACGACGGATCTTGGACGGGCAACGCCCTTCGGATGCACGCTAGTTGCACAACGAACGAGGGGAATCCACGAACATGAGCAAGGTCTGGCTGATCACCGGCGCCAACAGCGGCTTCGGACGCGCCTTCGTCGAGGCCGCGGTCGGCGCCGGGGACGTCGTGGTCGCCGCCGCGCGCCGCGCCGGCACCCTGGACGAGCTGGTCGCCGCCCACCCCGACCAGGTCGAGGCCGTCACCCTCGACGTCACCGACACGGCCGCGATCGACCGCGTGGTGGCCGAGGTCGCCGAGCGGCACGGCCGCATCGACGTCCTGGTCAACAACGCGGGCCGCACCCACGTCGGTTCGGTCGAGGAGACCGGCGACGCCGAGCTGCGCTCGCTCTTCGACGTCCACGTCTTCGGTCCCGCCGCCCTCACGCGGGCCGTCCTGCCCCACATGCGGGCTCGCCGCTCCGGCGCGATCGTGCAGCTCAGCAGCGTCGGCGGCCAGATGTCGATGGCCGGCTTCGGCGCGTACAGCGCGACGAAGTTCGCCCTGGAGGGCATGTCCGAGGCGCTGGCCGCCGAGGTGAACCCGCTCGGCATCCGGGTCCTGATCGTCGAGCCGGGCGCCTTCCGCACGTCCCTCTTCGGCAGCGGCAAGAGCCTCAGCGAGGACACCATCGCCGACTACGCCGACACGGTCGGCGCCACCCGCGCCTTCGTCGAGGGCGGCGACGGCGGCCAGGCCGGCGACCCGGCGAAGGCCGCGGCGGCCGTCCTCGCGGCGCTGAACGCCGACGAGCCGCCGCTGCGGCTGGCGCTCGGCGACGACTCGATCGACACGATCTACGCGCACCTGGACCAGGTCCGGGCGGACCTCGACGCGTGGGAGAAGGTCGGCCGGGACACCAAGTTCGACGCCTAGCACGCACGTGAAAGGGCCCGCACCCTCAGGGGTGCGGGCCCTTTCACGTATGCAGTACGGCCTACCGCCTACAGGAACGAGTTGATCTCGATCGTCTCGTCGCGGCCCGGGCCCACGCCGATCGCGGAGATCGGGGCGCCGGACATGTCCTCCAGGGCCTTCACGTACGCCTGCGCGTTCTTCGGCAGGTCGGCGAAGGTCTTGGCCTTGGTGATGTCCTCGGACCAGCCCGGGAGCATCTCGTAGATCGGCTTCGCGTGGTGGAAGTCGGTCTGCGAGTACGGCAGCTCCTCGACGCGCTTGCCGTCGATCTCGTACGCGACGCAGACCGGGATCTGCTCCCAGCCGGTGAGCACGTCGAGCTTGGTGAGGAAGAAGTCGGTCAGGCCGTTGACGCGGGTCGCGTAGCGGGCGATGACCGCGTCGAACCAGCCGCAGCGGCGGTCACGGCCGGTGGTGACACCGCGCTCGCCGCCGATGCGGCGCAGGGCCTCGCCGTCCTCGTCGAAGAGCTCGGTCGGGAACGGGCCGGCGCCGACGCGGGTCGTGTACGCCTTGAGGATGCCGATGACGCGGCTGATCTTCGTCGGGCCCACGCCGGCGCCGGTGCAGGCACCGCCGGCGGTCGGGTTCGAGGAGGTGACGAAGGGGTACGTGCCGTGGTCGACGTCGAGCAGGGTGCCCTGGCCGCCCTCGAAGAGCACGACCTTGTCGTCGTCGAGCGCCTTGTTGAGGATCAGCGTGGTGTCCGCGACGAACGGCTTGATCTGCTCCGCGTACTGGAGCATCTCCTCCACGATCTGCCCGGCCTCGATGGCGCGGCGGTTGTAGAGCTTCGCGAGCAGCTGGTTCTTGCCCTCGAGCGCCGCCTCGACCTTCTGGGTGAGGATCGACTCGTCGTACAGGTCCTGGACCCGGATGCCGACGCGGTTGATCTTGTCGGCGTACGTCGGGCCGATGCCACGGCCGGTGGTGCCGATCTTGCGCTTGCCGAGGAACCGTTCCGTCACCTTGTCGAGGGTGACGTTGTACGGCGTGATCAGGTGGGCGTTGCCGCTGATCAGGAGCTTGGAGGTGTCGACGCCGCGCTCGTTGAGTCCGCTCAGCTCGGAGAGCAGGACCGCCGGGTCGACGACGACGCCGTTTCCGATGACCGGGGTGCACCCCGGGGAGAGGATTCCGGAAGGGAGAAGATGCAGCGCGTACTTCTGGTCGCCTACGACGACCGTGTGGCCGGCGTTGTTGCCACCCTGGTAGCGCACCACATAATCAACGGAACCACCGAGCAGGTCGGTGGCCTTTCCCTTGCCCTCGTCACCCCACTGAGCACCGAGCAGCACAAGTGCGGGCACAGGCGTACACCCCTTCCGGGCGGGGCAAGACCAAGGTCAGGGGGCCGACGCCGCCTCACCTGTGTGCCCCGGAATAGACGAAGCCCCTGGCGCAATAGCGCAAGGGGCTCTTGCACAAAGAGACTACCCGAGGAAGGACCGAGGTGTCGGATCACGACCAGCTGCTGGTCATCGTCGACCCGGTCGCCCGCCGAATGGACGGCGAGTCCGTACGGATCGCGAAAGATGTGCTGTCCGCGGGCGCGGAAGCGAAGATCTGCCTGCCGGACACTCCGGAGGAATTCTCCCGGGCCCTGGCCAGGCGCGGCTCCCGGCGCCCCGTCGTCCTCGGAGACGACCGCGCGCTGCTGCGCACCGTGACCCTCCTCCAGCGCGAGCGGAACCCGAGCGGCACGGCGTCCGCCACAGCGGTCGCGATGGTCCCGATCGGCGCGCCCGACCGGCTGGAGACGGCCCGTGCGCTCGGCGTGCCGCAGGGCACGGTCGCCGCCGCCCGGGCGGTCCTCGACGGGGCGGTGCGCCGGCTCGACCTGCTGGTCGACGACAGCGACGGCATCGTCCTCACCCGGCTCGACGTGCCCGCCGCCCACGAGCTGGCGCCCGCGCCGCCCACCGTCTGGGACACCTGCCGCTCCCTCGTCCGGACCCTGGTCCGCCCCGCCCCGACGGCCCTCGCGGTCCGCACCCACCGGCTGCGGATCGAGGCGGACGGCGAGCTGCTCTGCGACGTCGACACCCCCGTGGAGAGCCTCACGGCCCGCGTCGTGGACGGCCGGGCCGCGCTGACCCTGATCCCGGCCGGCGCCCCGGCCCTGCACACCACCGCCCGCACCCTCACCGTCACCGGCCCCGATTTCCGCTACCGCGCCGACGCGGCGGTCGCCGGGCCGGTGCGCCGCCGGACCTGGGCGGTACGGGAGGGGGCCTGGGGTCTGACGGTGCCGGCGGAGCGGGTCTAGGCTCCTGGCGGGGACCGATCCGCAGGGGGATTTCATGGACGAGGCGGGGGGCGCGAGAGCGCTCGACGTGCCGGCGACGGCGAACGCTCTGGGCGAGTACCGGACGCGGGCGCACGGCTTCTGGGCCGGCGGGGTCGTCGTGGCCGTGGCCGGAGGGTTGCTGGTCGCCGCGTCGGCGGACGGCGTGTGGGGCGAGCAGGTGGGGCCCGGGCTCCTCACGTTCGGGCTGCTCGTCGCCGCCGTCAGCCTCGGCACCGTCGTCACCGCCCGCCGCATGCGCCGCGTCCTCGCCGCCCAACCCTGGTCCGCCCACCCGGCCGATCTCGTGCCTTCGCGCGGGCGGCTGCACCCGGCGACCGTGGTCCTGACCGACCCGGCCACCGGAGAGACGTGGCCGCTGGCCCTGCGAGCGGTCCAGCAGCGCCACTACCTGGCCCAGCCCGGCCCCTCCGGCGTGCTGTGGTGGTGCGGCGACCCGGAACGCGGCGGGGTGCTCGCCCAGCCGGGTGGCGGCACCCTGGTCTGGGCGGTGCCGGTGCTCCACCGGAACGCCCGGCGGAGCCTCGTCCGGCGCGCGGCCGAAGACGGGCTGCTCGTCCGGCCGGTCCCGGCCCAGCCGCAGTGCGTGGCGCCGGCCCCGGCCCCGGGCCCGGTGCGCCCGACCGTCAGGCCCTCCGACCTCACGTACGGCCTGCTCGCCGCGTACGCCTGGACACCGAAGCCCGGGTCCGGGAAGAAGCCCGGGCGCCGCCGCCCCGAGGCGGACGCGCGGAGCGTGCCGTGGTGGCGGGTGCGCAGTCTGCGGAGGCTGTCCGGACTGCCGTCCATCGCGCTGAGCGCGCTGCTGGTGCTCGTGACGGGCGCCCTGTGGTGGGTCCAGCCGAGCTTCAAGCCCGTGGTGACCGGGGCGATCGCGCTGGGCGGGGCCGGCTGGTACGCGTACCGGTTCCTGACCTTCGGCCGGCCCCTCGCGGCCCTCTTCGCCCGCGCGGCGGCCGCCCCCGCCCTCGTACCGAAGCGGTACGTGCTGCTGCGCACGCCCCGGGGCAACGGGCCGCTCCTCGTGGTCTTCCCCGCGGGCGGCGGGCCGGACGCCCGGCCCATGGGGGTGCTGCCGCTGCGGGCGGTGGACGTCCCGGAGGCGTCCGTCGGCGAGGTGGAGCTGCGGGGCTGGCTGGACCGGACCGCCGCCGGGCGGCCGATCGTGGTCCCGTGGGTGGACGGCCGGGCGCTGTGGCCCATGGACGCGTACCTGGAGGCGGGGACGGAGAAGTTCGCCGAGGTGATGGCTCCGCCCACCTCGCTCATTCCCCTGGGGTAGCCGCCCCGGCCGCCCTCGCCGCTGCCCTGTCCGCCGCCTTCGCCCCTGCCCTGTCGGCCGCCTTCTCCGCCGCCTTCTCGGCGTCCTTGTGGGCCCGCCAGCGGTCCATGATCCCGGCCATCTCGCCGTGCAGGAACGCGAAGAACTCGGCCGTCTCGGCGGTGCGGCGGCCCGCCGCCGTGTCGCGGCCCAGGAGTTCGGCGCCCTCGACGAGGACCTTCTCCCAGCGGGTGAGGACCTGGTCGCGGCGGGTGAAGGTCTCGTACCAGAGCTCGTTGTGGAGCACGTACCGCTCGCGGCGGGTGCCGGGGTCGCGTTCGCGGCTGACCATGTCGACCTGTGAGAGGTAGCGGATCGCGCCGGAGACGGCGGCCGGGCTGATCCGGAGCCGTTCGGCGAGCTCGGCGGAGGTCATGGAGGCCGTCTCGGAGGCGAGCAGGGCCGCGAAGACGCGGCTCGCCATGCGCTGCATGCCGGCCGCGGTCATCTCGCCCGCGAACCGCTCGACGAAGCGGGAGACCGCCTCGTCGTCAGCGGCCGCGCTCCCCACGTCACTGCGCTCGCCGGCCCTGCTCTCCTCGGGCGTCGTCATCTCGCTCATCCCCTCACTCATCCCCCAAGTTTATGCGCTTCCTTAACTTCACAAGTTTGTGAAATCAGCGTACGTTCTGAAGCATGACGAAGGCAATCAGCGTCGCCGGACTCCACAAGTCGTTCGGCCGCACCCGCGCACTGGACGGCCTCGACCTCACCGTCGAGACCGGTGAGGTCCACGGCTTCCTCGGTCCCAACGGCTCCGGGAAGTCCACCACCATCCGCGTCCTCCTCGGGCTCCTGCGCGCCGACTCCGGGGGCGCCCGGGTGCTCGGCCGGGACCCGTGGGCCGACGCCGTCGAGCTGCACCGGCGGATCGCCTACGTCCCCGGTGACGTCACCCTCTGGCGCAACCTCTCCGGCGGCGAGGTGATCGACCTGTACGGGCGGCTGCGCGGGGGCCTCGACAGGGCCCGGCGCGCCGAGCTGATCGAGCGCTTCGAGCTGGACCCGACGAAGAAGGGCCGGACGTACTCCAAGGGCAACCGGCAGAAGGTCGCCCTGGTCGCGGCCTTCGCCTCCGACGTCGACCTGCTCGTGCTCGACGAGCCGACGTCCGGGCTCGACCCGCTGATGGAGGAGGTGTTCCAGGAGTGCGTCGCCGAGGCGCGCGCCCACGGCCGGACCGTCCTCCTCTCCTCGCACATCCTCAGCGAGGTGGAGACCCTCTGCGACCGGGTCAGCATCATCCGCAAGGGCCGCACCGTCGAGTCCGGCTCGCTCGCCGAACTGCGCCACCTCACCCGGACGAGCGTGGTCGCCGAACTCGCGGGCCCGCCCAACGGCCTGGCCCATCTGCCGGGCGTGCACGGCCTCGACGTGCAGGGGCAGCGGATCCGCCTCCAGGTCGACACCGACAAGCTCGACGCCGTCCTCCGCTCGCTCACCGAGTCCGGCGTACGCAGCCTCACCAGCACCCCGCCCACCCTGGAGGAGCTGTTCCTCCGCCACTACACCGCGGAGGAAGCGGCATGAGCACGCTCAGCCTCGCCGGCACCGCCTCCCTCACCCGGCTCGCCCTGCGCCGCGACCGGCTGATGCTGCCCGTCTGGGCCCTGGTCACCGGCGGCCTGGTGGCGAGCGGCGCGGGCTCGCTGCAGAGCCTCTACGGGACGGCCGCGCAGCGCGCCGAACTCGCCGCGTCCATGACCGCGAACAGCTCGATGCGCTCGCTCTACGGGCCGGTCTTCGACGACTCCCTCGGCGGGCTCGTCGCCTGGCGGTTCGGCACCTTCGCCGCCGTCCTCGCCGCCGTGATGAGCCTGCTCATCGTGGTCCGGCACACCCGCGAGGAGGAGGAGACGGGCCGTCAGGAGATGCTGTCGGCCGGCGCGGTGGGCCGCCGGGCCCCGCTGACCGCCGCACTGCTCGCCGCGCTCACCGCCAACACCGCCGTGGTGCTCATCGTCACCGCCGGACTGGCGAGGCAAGGCACGAGCGGCGCCCTCGCGCTCGGCCTCGCCATCGGCGGGACCGGCATGGTCTTCGCGACGATGGCGGCGATCGTCGCCCAGCTCACCGAGAGCGCCCGGCTCGCCAAGGGGCTGACGGGCGGGCTGCTCGGGCTCGCCTTCGTCCTGCGGGCGGCCGGCGACGCGGGCACTGCCGACGGCGGCAGCGTCCTCACCTGGCTCTCGCCCGTCGGCTGGGCCGAGAACATCCGCGCCTTCGACGCGGACGGGGAACGATGGTGGGTGCCGGCGCTGGTCGCCGCCGCCGTCCTCGTCCAGACGGCCGTGGCGTACGGGCTGACCGCCCGGCGCGACGTCGGCATGAGCTTCCTGCCCACCCGGCCCGGGCCCGCCGACGGACGGCTCGCGACGGCGGGCGCGCTGGCCTGGCGGCTGCAGCGCGGCACGCTGCTCGGCTGGTCGCTCGGCTTCCTGCTCGGCGGACTGGTCTTCGGCGGAATGGTCGAGGGCGCCGCGGACATCGTCGGCGACAACGAACAGGCCCGGCAGATCTTCGAGCGGATGGGCGGCCAGAGCGCCCTCACCGACGCCTTCCTCGCCACCATGGTCGGGCTCTTCGGCATGGTCGCCGCGCTGTTCGCGGTCGGCTCGGTGCTGCGCCTGCACGGCGAGGAGACCTCGCAGCGCGCCGAACCGCTGCTCGCCGGCCCCGTCGGCCGGCTCCGCTGGGCGGCCGGGCACCTGGTGGTCGCGTTCGCCGGTTCGGCGCTGATCCTGCTGCTCAGCGGGGTCGGGCTCGCGCTCTCGTACGGCAGGGAGCTCGGCCCGATCCTGGGCGCCGCGCTGGCCCAGGTCCCGGCCGTGTGGACGCTCGCGGGCCTGGCGGTGCTGCTGTGGGGCGCGGTCCCGAAGGCCGCCGCGGCCGCGTGGGGCGTGGCCGGGGTGTGCCTGGCGCTCGGCTGGATCGGGCCCGCGCTCGACCTGCCGCAGGCCGCCCTGGACCTGTCCCCGTTCGGGCATCTGCCGAAGCTGCCGGGCGGCGACATGGCCTGGACCCCCGTCCTCGTGCTCACCGCCCTGGCGTCGGCGCTCACGGCGGCGGGCCTGGCGGGACTGCGCCGCCGGGACATGCAGAGCTGAGCCCGTACCCGTCTTGGCCCTACCCGCCGAGCCCGTACCCGTCCGAGCCCGTACCCGTACGCCTGTCAGACCTCCACCAGCAGCTCCTCGAAGCCCCGGATCACGTAGCCCGGCTTCCGCACCGGCTCCGCGGCGAGCCGCAGCCCCGGCGCCCGCCTCAGCAACTCACCGAACACCGCCGTGAGTTCGAGGCGGGCGAGGGGGGCGCCGAGGCAGTAGTGGATGCCGGCGCCGAAGCTGATGTGCGGGTTGTCGGGGCGGGCGAGGTCGAGCCTGTCGGCGTCCGGGCCGAAGCGGGCGGGGTCGCGGTTCGCGGAGCCGAAGAGCAGGGCGACCTCGGCGCCGCGCGGGATGACGACGCCGCCGAGCTCGATGTCGTCGAGGACCCAGCGCTCGAACATCTGGAGCGGGGTGTCGTAGCGCAGGAGTTCATCCACAGCTGTGGACAAAGCCTCGGGAGCCGGATCCGGGCGGACCCCGCGGGCGAGCAGGGCCCACCAGCCGTTGACCGTGGCGTTCACGGTCGCCTCGTGGCCCGCGTTGAGGAGCAGCACGCAGGTGGAGATCATCTCCTGCTCGGTCAGCGCTCCTTCGGCCGAGTCCGCGACACCGAGCAGCCCCGAGATCAGATCCTCCCCCGGATCCTTCCGCCGCCGTGCGATCAACTCCCGCAGGTAGTCGGAGAATTCGATCGAGGCCCGGACGGCCCGGCGGGCGGTCTCCTCCGACGGGTTCAGCTCGAACATCCCGCAGATGTCCGCCGACCACGGCCGCAGCCGCGCCCGCTCCTCGTCGTCCTCCGGCACGCCCAGCATCTCGGCGATCACCGCCACCGGGAGCGGCTCGGCTACCCGCGCGAGCAGATCGCCGCCGCCGTCCGCGACCAGTCCCCCGACCAGATCGCCGGCCAGGCGCCGTACGGTCGGCGCGAGCCGCTCCACCGTCCTCGGCGTGAACGCCTTCGACACCAGGCGCCGGATCCGGGTGTGGTCGGCGCCCTCCAGGTCGAGCAGTCCGTGGTCGTTGAGCGTGTGGAACGGCTCGTGGGCGGCGTCGGACGCCGGGCGGCCGAACTCCTCGTGCGTGAAGCGATGAGTGTAGGTACGGCCCAGGCGGCGGTCCCGGAGCAGCGCGGACACGTCCTCGTAGTGCGGGATCAGCCACTGCTGGGTGGGGCCGTACCAGTGGGCGCGGCCGGCGGCGCGCAGCCGCGCGTAGGCGGGGTACGGGTCGGCGACGAACTCCGGGGACCAGGGGTCGAAATCCATGCCCCGTTCCCTACCCGCTGCGCACCCGCTGCCCACCCGCTGTCAGCCGCCGACCTGCACCAGTCGCGCCTCGTACGCGAAGACGGCCGCCTGCGTCCGGTCCCGCAGGCCCAGCTTCACCAGGATCCGGCTCACATGCGTCTTGATCGTCGACTCGGCGACGACGAGGTGGTCGGCGATCTCCTGGTTCGACAGGCCCTGCGCGATGAGCACGAGGACCTCCGTCTCGCGCTCCGTCAGCTCGCCGATCTGGGCCATCGCGGGCGGTCGCGGCGCGGTCGCCGCCGACCTCGCGAACTCGTTGATGAGCCGCTTCGTCACGGTCGGCGCGAGCAGCGCCTCGCCGGCCGCGACCACCCGCACGCCCTCCGCGAGCTGCCGGGCGGAGGCGTCCTTGAGGAGGAAGCCGGAGGCTCCGGCGCGCAGCGCCTGGTACACGTACTCGTCCAGGTCGAAGGTGGTCAGGACGAGCACCTTCGCGGCGGCGTCGGCCGCGACGATCTCGCGGGTGGCGTCGATGCCGTTCAGCTCCGGCATGCGGATGTCCATCAGGACCACGTCGGGGCGGAGGGCGGCGACCTGGGCGACGGCCTCGCGGCCGTTCACGGCCTCGCCGACGACCTCGATGTCCGGCATGGCGTTCAGGAGGACGGAGAAGCCCTCGCGGACCATCATCTGGTCGTCGACGATGAGGACGCGGATCACGACTGGAGCTCCTCACGGGGCACGGGAATGTACACGGTGACCTCGTAGCCGCCGTCGCCGGTCGCCTCGGCGGTCATCTCGCCGTTCAGCATGGTCACCCGCTCCCGCATGCCGGTGAGGCCGTGGCCGGCGCCCGGGGAAGGCTTCACGAGACCGCGCGCCGGGCCGTTGGCGATCCGCAGCCCGAGCCCGCCGAGGACGTACGACAGCTCCACCTTCGCGGTGGCGCCGGGCGCGTGCCGCAGCACGTTCGACAGCGCCTCCTGCACGATCCGGTACGCCGAGAGCTCCACGCCCTGCGGCAGCTCGCGCACCGCGCCGGTCACCGTCCGCTCCACTTCCAGGCCGGCCTCCCGGACGTTGGCGGCCAGGCCGTCCAGGTCCGCGAGCGTCGGCTGCGGCGCGTCGGGCGCCTCGTAGTCCTCGGCCCGTACGACCCCGAGGATGCGGCGCAGCTCGGTCAGCGCGGCCACCGCGTTCTCCCGGATCGTCACGAAGGCCTGCTCCAGCTCCGGCGGCGGGTTCTCGACGCGGTACGGGGCGGCCTCGGCCTGGATCGCCACCACCGACATGTGGTGCGCGACGACGTCGTGCAGCTCGCGGGCGATGGTCGTGCGCTCTTCGAGCAGGGTCCGCTTCGACCGCTCGACCGCCGTCACCGACTGCTGTGCGGTGACCTCGCGGGCCGCCTCGCGGCGGACCTGGAAGGTCGTGACGAGCAGGAGGAGGACGCCGGCGACGAAGAGCAGCACTACGGCGTCGCCGCCGCTCACCCCGATGACGGCCGAGGCCGAGGCGGCGTAGCCGGCGGTGACCAGCCACATCCAGCCGGCGGTGCGCGGCCGGGTGCGCAGGGCGACGACGACGAGGACGACCAGGTGCGCGGCCAGCGAGTTCGGCGCCCACGGCCAGCCCTCGCCGTGGCCGCCCAGGAAGGCGACGAAGGGCGTGGAGACGAGTGAGGCCCAGAAGGCGAGCACCGGACGTATCAGGGTGAGCACCACGGTCGCGGCCGGTACGAGGGTGTACACGAGGACGACCGGGCTGGGGGAGCCGTCGGCCCGGGCGAGCCCGAGGAAGAAGACGATCAGGGCGGCGAAGCCGACGGCGAGGTGCGGGACCACACCCGCTTCGTCGCGGATCCGTTCCGGCAGGAACCGGAGCGGCCCGCGGCTCAGGTCGAGACGCCTCAGCGGCCGGTAGGCGAAGGCGCCGTGGAAGAGGTCCGCGCGCAGACCGCCGAGCGCCGTCAGGGTCAGGCGTAGCTCGGGGCTGCGGCTCGTTTCGGTGGTCCGGGTCGAAGTCACCGGACCACCGTACGGGCGGGCCGCGGCGGGGGCGTCCGGCTGGATGCGGATTCCGCGGGGTCCGCCTTGAGGACTACCCGCGGCTGCCCGCGTCCGTCACCAGGCGAGCTGGGCGATCTCCTCCGCGACCACCGCGCACGCGTCCGCCGCCGGGTCGATCAGCGGGAAGTGGCCGACGTCTTCCAGCAGGGTGAAGCCGACGGTCTCGCCGGCCTTCGCCGCCGCGTCCACGTACGCCTCCGCCACGGCCGCCGGGACGACGATGTCGTCACGGCCCTGGACGACGGTCGTGGCGATGCCGGTGGGCAGCAGCACGGCCGGGTCGGCGAGGGCCGCGCGGGCGTCGAAGTCGGCCTTCCCACCGAGGAGTTCGGTCGTCGCACCGCCGCAGACGTCCAGCTCCACCGCCCGCTCGAAGTGCGCGATCGGGGCCAGGGCGACGACGCCGCGCAGCGCGGGCGGGGCCGGAAGACGCCACGGGGAGCCGGCCGGCAGGACATGGCGGGCGGCGGCCCAGAGGGCGAGGTGGCCGCCGGCGGAGTGGCCGGTGAGGACGAGGCGACGCGGGTCGGCCTGCGGAAGGTGCTCGGCGGCGAGGTCGGCGACCGCGTCCAGCGCGGCGGCCACGTCGTCGAAGGTCTCCGGCCAGCGCCCGGCCACCGGGGCCGTGCCGCCCTGCCGCGGGATGTCGCTGCCGCGCCGGTACTCGACGCTGGCCACGGCGAAGCCGCGCCGGGCGAGGAAGTCCACGAAAGGGGTCAGGTGCTGCCGGTCGTACGGCGCGCGCCAGGCGCCGCCGTGCAGGGCGACGACGAGCGGCGCGCGCTCCCGTCCGTCGCGCGGCGCGTAGAAGTCGACGAGCTGGTCGGGATGCGCGCCGTACGCGGCGGAGGCGTCCGGGGCGACGGCCGGGTGCGAGAAGGCCGATGCTTCTTCGGCGGCGTCGCGCGCGGCGGGGTCCGGCATGCTGCTTCCAACCTCTCCTGGAACGGGGCCGATTGGCCTGACCTGCGGGGACCGTATCAGGAGTACGGCCCCCGCAGATCAGGCGATCAACCGATGATCATCCGTCCTGGGAAGAGCCCTGGGTCGAGCTCTAGACGGAGCCCTGGGTGGAGCCCTGGACGGAGCCCTGGGAAGAGAGCACCTCGGCAAGCACCCGCGCCGCCCGCTCCGCGTCCGCGAAGCCCACATAGAGCGGCGTGAAGCCGAACCGCAGGATGTCCGGGCGCCGCAGGTCGCCCACCACGCCGCGCCGGATCAGCTCCGCCATCACGGCCGGCGCCTCGGCGCAGCGCAGCGCGACCTGGCTGCCCCGCTCCGCGTGCGCCTCGGGCGTCACGGACTCGACCCGGCCCGCCGGGGCGTAGGCCCGTACGCACTCCAGGAAGAAGTCCGTCAGGGCCAGCGACTTGGCGCGCACGGCCTCGATCCCGACCCCGTCCCAGACCTCCAGGGCCGCCTCCAGGGCCAGCATCGACAGGATGTCGGGCGTGCCGACCCGGCCGCGCAGCGCGCCTTCGGCCGCCCGGTAGCCGGGGGTCATGCCGAAGGGGTCGGCGTGCGAGTTCCAGCCGGGCAGCGGCGAGTCGAAGCGGGCCTGGTGGCGCTCGGCGACGTACAGGTACGCGGGCGCGCCGGGGCCGCCGTTGAGGTACTTGTACGTGCAGCCGACGGCCAGGTCCACGCCGTGCGCGTCGAGGCCGACCGGCAGCGCGCCCGCGCTGTGGCACAGGTCCCAGACGGCGAGCGCGCCCGCCTCGTGGAGGGCGGCGGTGAGACCGGGCAGGTCCTGGAGCCGGCCGGTGCGGTAGTCGACGTGGTTGACCAGGGCGAGGGCCGTGCGGTCGGTCACCGCGCCGGCCATCTCGGCCGGGTCGAGGGGCACGATCCGGTGACCCGTGAGGCGCGCGGCGGACTCGGCGATGTACCCGTCCGTGGGAAAGGTCGTCGCGTCGACGAGGATCTCGTCGCGCCCCTCGCCGGCCAGCCGGACGCCCGCCACGACCGCCTTGAAGACGTTCACGCTGGTCGAGTCGCCGACCACGATCTGCCCGGCGGCGGCGCCGACGAGCGGGGCGATCCGGTCGCCGATCCGCTCGGGCGCGGTCCACCAGCCGGACTCGTCCCAGGAGCGGATGCGCAGCTCGCCCCACTGGCGGGTGATGACGTCGGCCATGCGGGCGGGTACGTGCGCGGGCAGCGCCCCGAGCGAGTTGCCGTCCAGGTAGACGACCTCGTCGAGGGCGAACTTCTCGCGGTGCTTGGCCAGTTCGTCGGCGGTGTCAAGCGCCTGTGCGCGCTCCGCGTACGTCTCAGACATGGCTGCGCGCCGTCCACAGCTCGGGGAACACGTTCTTCTGGGCCCGCTTCTCCAGCCAGGCCACGCCCGCGGAGCCGCCGGTGCCGGTCTTGGCGCCCATCGCGCGCCGGGTGGCGACCAGGTGATCGTTGCGCCAGCGCCAGACCAGCTCGGCGACATCGCTCAACGCCTCGCCGAGGCGGACGAGTTCGGCGTTCTGGTCGGGGTCGGCGTAGATCCCGGCCCAGATCCGCTCGACCTCCGCGGAGGGCTCGTAGCGCAGCGCCGGATCGCGGTCGAGGACCTCGGCCGGGACGGGCAGCCCGCGGCGGGCCAGCAGCCGCAGCGCCTCGTCGTACAGGCTGGGCTCCTGGAGCGCCTTCTCCAGCTCGGCGTGGACGCGGGGCGCGCCGCGGTGCGGCACCAGCATGGACGCCGACTTCTCGCCGAGCAGGAACTCCATCCGCCGGTACATCGCCGACTGGAAGCCGGAGCCCTCGCCGAGCGCGCTGCGGTAGGCGTTGAACTGGGCGGGGGTGAGCTGGGCGAGCGGCCGCCAGGAGTGGTTGAGGGCTTCGAGCTCGCGCACGGAGCGCTTGAGCGCGTCCATGGCGACGGGCAGGTCGTCCCGGCGCAGGGCGTGGCTCGCGGTCTCCCACTCGTGGACGATCACGGTGAACCACAGCTCCATGACCTGGGTGGTGACCAGGAAGACCATCTCGCCCGGGTCGTCGGAGCGGAGGTGCTGGAGGTGGGTCAGGACGTCCGCCTGGACGTAGTCCTCGTACGGCGTCGTACCCGCGAAGTCGAGGTTCGGCGCGTCGGCGACTGCGTCGGCGACCGTACCGGCTCCGGGGGCATCGGGGAAGGTGGACATTTCTGTCTCCTCGATACGTAACACCGGGTAGCGGTCCGCTCCTCTCCTCCGGCTCGTCCGGCTCAGGAGCCCCGGTCCCCTCGGGAGGCGGGCTTCGGCGCACGCACTCCCAAGCGCATCATGACACGACCGGACCCGAGATGTAGATCCCGTCTTCGTCATACGGATATGCGTTCGAATGACAGCCGTTCAGGCCCTTGATCTGCTGCATCATCACGGGCGCGGGCCGGCCGGGACCGGCGCAGCCGAGGTGCCGGCGGATGCCGATCTCGTGCCCGACCTCGTGGTTGATGATCAGGTTCCGGTACTCGGCCGGCGGGCCCGCGAAGGTCGGCGAGCCCAGCATCCACCGCCTCAGATTGACCACGACACCGGTGCTCGTCTCGCAGTTCAGCTCGCCGTGGGTGTTCAGGCCGTTGGCCGCGCAGAGCCGGTCGGCGGTGTCCGGGGTGGCGATCCGGATCACGAAGTCGGCGTGGTCGGTGACCAGCTGGAAGCGGCCCCGGCCGTGCGCGGCCCAGCCGCGCGGATGCGCCAGGATCCGCTGGATCTCCTCGGCGGCCTCGCGCGCGGAGACGTCGACGCCGTCCTCGACCTGGACGCGGTAGCGGCGCAGGGCGCCGCCGGAGCCGACGGGGTCACCGGTGGCCCGGGCGGTGGTGAAGGTGCCGGGGCCGGAGCGGGGCACGCGGGGCGGCTGCTTCGGGGCGGGCTTGGGCGCGGGCTTGGGCGCGGGCTTCGGCTTCGGCTTCGGCTTGGCCGAGGGCGGCGGGGGCGGTGTCGGTGTCGGTGTCGGTGTCGGTGAGGCTGTCGTCGGCCGCGGACCCGACGCGGCGGGCGCGGGCGCGGCAGCGGTGTTCCGCCCCCGGTAGTGGACGGCCGCCGCCCCGCAGCCGAGCACCACCAGGACCAGGAGCAGCACCGGCCACCCGCGCCTCCGTCTCGCTCGTCGTCGCCCCACCGCAGCCCCCTCTTCCCACACCTTCGAACAGGTGTCCCCGCCCCTCAGGACGGGGGATCGGAGAGAAGAGTTCCGGCCGCCGGCTTCCGCCGGTCCGGTGGCAGACTGCCCTCATGACGACGCACACCCACCAGAACCTGCTCGGCGGCCCCGGCCCGACGCTCCTGCCCGAGAACGAGGACGCCTACCGCCTCCTCGCCGAGGAGTCCCTGGCCCCCGCGGAGGTCGCCCGCAAGCACCCCACCTTCTCCCTCGCGTGGGCCATGCTCGCCGACGACGCCTACGAGTCCGGCCGCGTCATCGAGTCCTACGCCTACGCCCGCACCGGCTACCACCGCGGCCTCGACGCCCTCCGCCGCGCCGGCTGGAAGGGCCACGGCCCCGTCCCGTGGTCCCACCGCCCCAACCGCGGCTTCCTCCGCTGCCTGGCGGCCCTGGCCCGCGCGGCGGGCGACATCGGCGAGAAGGACGAGCAGGAGCGCTGCTGGCAGTTCCTGCGCGACAGCAGCGAAGAGGCGTACACGGAGCTGCACCGCTGACGATCGCGGCGCGCGCCGCGCGGGCTTCCGGGCGCAGCCCGGTGAAGCCCCCGCCCGGCAGACGCGCCGCGCGGGCCAGGCCCTCCCGGGCGCAGCCCGGTGGGGCCGGCGCCGCCTCCGTCCGGCCGAAGGCCGGGCGCGCAGCCGTCGGCCGTCGGCCGCCGACGGCGAGCGCCCGGCCCCCGAAGGCCCGCACCCCTCTGCACACAGAGCTGTACGGGTGGTGCGGGTGGGTCCCCAGCCCGGCCTGAGGCCGGGCGCACCACCCACGGCGGCGCGGCCGCCCACGCGCACCCGGGCCCGGGCTCAGCCCCGCGTCTTCCGCGACTCGCCCGGGTCCAGCGGCGGCGCCCCCACCCCGCAGTGGACCCGGCACTCGGGGTGGCACCCGGCGGCCCGCGCCGGGGCCGGGGCCCGCAGGGTGAACCAGGCGAGGGCCGCGCCCACCACCAGCACGCCCGCGAGGATCGGCATCGCACGGCGGAAGGTGGCGTCGAACTCCGTCGCCGAGCGGTACGCCTCCGGGCCCATCCCCACGAGCAGCGGCAGCGCCGCCACCGCGATGAGCCCCGCCGCCCGGGCGGCCGCGTTGTTGATGCCGCTGGCGAGGCCGGCTCGGGAGACGTCGACAGAGGCGAGCACCGTGGCCGTGAGGGGCGCGACCAGCGTCGTCATGCCGAGGCCGAGGACGAGCATCGCGGGCAGGACGTCGGCCAGGTACGAAGGGTCCTCGCCGACCCGAAGCATCAGCAGCATTCCGGCCGCGCACAGCAGCGGCCCGACCGTCAGCGGCAACCGCGGCCCGGTCTTCTCGCCCAGCTCGCCGGACTTCGCCGAGAGCAGCAGCATCAGCACCGTGGTCGGCAGCAGCGCCGTCCCGGCGGCGAGCGCCGAGTAGCCGGAGACCACCTGGAGCTGCAGCGCGGCCAGGAAGAAGAAGCCGCTGAACGCCGCGTACACGCACAAGGTCACCAGGTTGACCGCGGTGAACTGCCGCGACCGGAAGATCGACAGCGGCACCATCGCGCGCTCGCCCCGCCGCCGCTCGACCCACACGAACCCCGCGCCGACCAGCAGACCGGCCGCGCCCGCCCACCACACCTGCGCGATCAGCGCGTACGTGACGAGGGCGAGCGCCAGCGCACCGAGGACCGCGCCGAGCACGTCGAAGCGGCCGTGCGCGACGACGTCGCGGGACTCGGGGACGTGCCGCAGGGCCACGGGCACGCAGACGAGCGCGAGCGGCACGTTCAGCAGGAACACCCATCGCCAGCCGGGTCCGTCCACCAGCCACCCGCCCACGAACGGTCCGACCGCCGCCCCCACCCCGCCGAACCCGGACCAGAGCCCGACCGCCCGGGCCCGGTCGTCCTGGTGGAAGCTGGCCTGGATCAGCGCGAGCGAGCCGGGCGTGAGCAGCGCGCCGCCGACTCCCTGGAGGGCGCGGGCGGCGACGAGGATGCCCGCGTTCGGCGCGAGCCCGCACAGCAGCGAGGCCACCGCGAACCACACCACGCCGATCACGAAGACGCGCCGCCGTCCGTACCGGTCGCCGAGCGACCCGCCGAGCAGGATCAGCCCGGCGAGCGTGACCATGTAGGCGTTGACGGTCCACTGCAGGGCGCCCAGATCGGCGCCGAGGTCCTCGCCGATGTGCGGCAGGGCGACGTTGACGACGGTCGAGTCGAGCAGCGCCATCGCCGAACCGAGCACGGTGGTGAAGACGATCCACCGCCCGGTCCCGGAGGCGAGCCGGATCCCCATGCCCGGCGCCGCAGCGCCCGCCGTGTCGGCCATGCCTGCATGGTCCCGCGAACCACTCGACTCCGCAGCCGCGCGGCCCGCAACCTCCCGGCCCCTCGGCCGCTCAGCCCCGCAGCCGTCCGGCCCCGGCAGCCCCTCGCCCCGCAACCTCCCGGCCCCTCGGCCGCTCAGCCCCGCAGCCGGGCCGCGGCCCGTACCAGCGCGTCCACGCCGCGCTCGGCCTTGGCCCGCGGACAGCCGAGGTTCAGCCGGACGAAGCCGGGGGTGCCGTAGACCCCACCCGGCATGATCGCGACCTTCTCCTTGGTGACGAGCTCCTCCTGGAGCGCGGTCTCGTCGATGCCCAGCGGCCGCAGGTCGATCCAGGCGAGGTAGCCGGCCTGCGGCGGGGTCCAGTCGAGGCCCGGGAGACCGGCGGTGAGCCGCTCGGCGGCCATGGTCATCGTCCCGGCGACATAGCCGCGCAGCGCGTCGAGCCAGGGCGCGCCGTGCCGGTACGCGGCGATGTGCGCGGTCAGGGAGAGCACGGCCGGGGAGGCCAGGCCCTCGCCGGTCTCCATGCGCCGGACGAACTCCGTGCGCTCCTCGGGGTCGCCGAGGAAGCCGTACGAACCGGAGAGCGCGGGAAAATTGAAGGCCTTGGTGCCGGAGGTGACCAGCGCCCAGCGGCGCCCCCGCCCTGCCTCGGCGACCGCCGTCCATGGCACGTGGCGGTGGCCCGCGCCGGTCAGGTCGGCGTGGATCTCGTCGCTGACGACGGCCGCGCCGTGCCGCTCGGCGAGCCGGGCGAACTCCTTCAGCTCGTCCTCGCGCCACACCCGGCCGGTCGGGTTGTGCGGGGAGCAGAGCAGCAGCATCCGGCTGTCGGGCCGGGCCAGCTCGCGCTCCAGGGCCTCGGTGTCGCCGACGGGCACGCCGCGCAGCTCGCGGCCGAGGCCGGTGACGGCCTTGCGGAAGCCGTCGTAGGTGGGGGTGTGGACGACGATGCCGTCGCCGGGCTCCGTCCACATCCTGAGCAGCTGGGAGAGCTGGGAGAGCACGGAGGGCGCGTAGACCATGGCCTCCGGGTCGACCTCGGCGCCGTACCGGCTCGCGTACCAGTCCCGTACGGCCTCCCGGAACTCGCCGAGCCGCCAGTCGGTGTAGCCGAAGACGCCGTGGTCGACGCGCGCGTGCAGGGCGTCGAGGACGGCCGGCGGGGAGGCGAAGTCCATGTCGGAGATGGTGAAGGGCAGCAGGTCGGAGACGCCGAAGCGGTCGGATATCCCGTCCCACTGGACCGACCAGGTGCCGCGCCGGTCTATCTCGCGGTCGAACTCGAACACCGACACCTCATACCTCCAGGAACGGGAACGACGAACGGGCCCGGCTCCACTCTCGTGGTGCCGGGCCCGTCGTACAACGCCGAGGGCGCTTACTTCAGCTTCGTACCGGTCGAGCGCAGCGCGGCGCACGCCTCGGTCACACGCGTGGCCATGCCCGCCTCGGCGAGCTTGCCCCAGGTGCGCGGGTCGTAGGTCGACTTCTTGCCGACCTCGCCGTCGACCTTCAGGACACCGTCGTAGTTCTTGAACATGTGGTCCGCCACCGGACGCGTGAAGGCGTACTGGGTGTCGGTGTCGAGGTTCATCTTCACCACGCCGTTGTCGAGGGCGGTGGCGATCTCCTCGGCGGTCGAGCCGGAGCCGCCGTGGAAGACGAAGTCGAACGGGGAGGCCTTGCCGAACTTCTCGGCGACGCCCGCCTGGAGGTCCTTGAGCAGCTCGGGGCGGAGCACGACGTTGCCCGGCTTGTAGACGCCGTGGACGTTACCGAAGGACGCGGCCAGCAGGTAGCGGCCCTTCTCGCCCAGGCCCAGGGCCTCGGCGGTGCGGATGGCGTCGTCGACGGAGGTGTACAGCTCGTCGTTGATCTCGTGGCTGACGCCGTCCTCCTCGCCACCGGTCGGGGTGATCTCGACCTCGAGGATGATCTTGGCGGCGGCGGCCTTGGCGAGCAGCTCCTGGCCGATGGCCAGGTTGTCGGCCAGGGTCTCGGCGGAGCCGTCCCACATGTGCGACTGGAAGAGCGGGTTGCGGCCGGCCTTGACGCGCTCGGCGGAGATGTCGAGCAGCGGGCGGACGTAGCCGTCCAGCTTGTCCTTCGGGCAGTGGTCGGTGTGCAGCGCGACCGTGATGTCGTACTTCGCGGCGACGATGTGCGCGAACTCGGCCAGGGCGACGGCGCCCGTGACCATGTCCTTGTTGTACTGGCCGCCCAGGAACTCGGCGCCACCGGTCGAGATCTGGATGATGCCGTCGCTCTCGGCCTCCGCGAAACCGCGCAGGGCGGCGTGGAGGGTCTGGGACGAGGTGACGTTGATCGCCGGGTAGGCGAACTTGCCTGCCTTCGCCCGGTCGAGCATCTCGTTGTAGACCTCGGGGGTTGCGATGGGCATACGTCCGCTCCTTGTGATGTGCGGGTAGGTGCGTTGCTTGTCCCTGACCTGGGGGCGACGTCATCGTCGCCCCCATCCTTCCAGACTCCTGCGGAAGGTCCCACGGGCGCGGCAGAGGAAGGGGCGGGGTGTTTCACGTGAAACACCCCGCCCCTTGATAAAACCCCAGGTCAGAGCCGGTTCACACCGGTCCCGGACGCTAAGTCACGACTTCGCGGCGATTCAGCCGGGAAGGTCAGCGTCAGCCCAGGCCCAGCTCGTCCAGCGCGTACGCGTAGAGGTACGGCACACCCGCCGTGTCGGCGATCTTCTCGCCCGCGCCCGTCGCCCGGTCCACGATCGTCGCGACGGCGACGACCTCGGCGCCGGCCGCGCGGGCCGCCTCGACGGCGGTCAGCGGCGAGCCGCCGGTGGTCGAGGTGTCCTCGACGATCAGGACCCGGCGGCCCTTGATGTCCGGGCCCTCGACCTGGCGCTGCATGCCGTGCGCCTTGGCGGCCTTGCGGACCACGAAGGCGTCCAGGCGCGCACCGCGCGCGGCGGAGGCGTGCAGCATCGAGGTGGCGACCGGGTCGGCGCCCAGGGTCAGACCGCCGACGGCGTCGAACTCCAGCTCCTTGGTCAGCTCGAGCATGACCTGGCCGACGAGCGGCGCGGCCGCGCCGTCGAGCGTGATCCGGCGAAGGTCCACGTAGTAGTCGGCCTCAAGACCCGAGGAGAGGGTCACCTTGCCGTGCACCACGGCCTTGTCCTTGATCTGCTGGAGCAGCTCAGCGCGTACGTCAGTCATGCTCATGAGCTTAGGGCCTGTCCCCGGAGCCGCCCGCTACAGCCGGCGCCAGCTCCAGGTCGTCGAGACCTCCAGCGGATCGATGGGCGTGACCAGGCGCGGAAGGGTGTTGAGGCCGTTCGGCGGACCGGACTGGGGCTCGACACAGACGGCGTCCTCGGGCTCGTCGTAGATGACGACGTACTCGGCGCGGCTGGTGACGCGCAGCTCCAGCTGCCCCGGCCAGGTGAGGGTGACGTCGACGCCGTCCGGCATGCCGAAGCAGTCGTCCCAGGGGCGCGGGGTCGGGTCGATGCGGCGGCCGGTCGGGATGTGGTCGGCGCCGCGCTCCTCCTGCCAGGCCGGGTGGAAGCCGAGCTCGACGTCCGCGCCGCCGAGCGAGCGCCGGAACCAGGGGTGCCAGCCGGCCTGCGCCGGGAAGGAGTCGGACGCGGTCTCGACGCCGAGCGTGAGCGTGAGCGAGCCCTCGCCCAGCTCGACGATCTGGGTGACCTTCCCCGCGTACGGCCAGGGCTCGCCCAGTTCGGTCGTGAACGCGGCCGTCGACTCGGTGACCTCGGCGGTCTTCCACGGGACGTCGCGGACGGTGCCGTGGATGGCGTGCGGGGCGGCGTGCTCGCTGACCGGGAGCTCCTGGGTGGTGGCACCGTTGCGGAAGCGGGCGTTCTCGGTCCGGCCCGCCCAGGGCGCCATCACGAAGCAGCCGAAGTGCGCGCCCTGGAGCAGCAGTTCGGTGTCCCCGATGCGCAGGCCGGTGATGCGGCAGCCGTGTTCGGGGTCGATGGTCAGCTCGGCGTCACCGGCCGTCAGTCGCGTCAGATTGCTCACGTCCCGACCCTAGGCGATGACCAGGCGTGCGGGAGCGTTTCAGCGACTCGCCGACTCACCTGCCGACTCAGCGGCGGCGGCGCAGGGCGCGGCTCACCACGACGGCGGAGGCGAGGGCGAGCGCGGCGGCCGGGGCGATCCAGCGCAGGCTCGCGCCGGCGCCGGAGGTCTCGACGGCGGGCACGGGGGCGTAGCGGCCGCGCGGCGGGGCGTGGTCGACCTCCTCGGCGCTGCGGCCGATCATGGTGCGCCGGGCGTGCGCGGCCTCGGCGGGCTGACCTGTGCCGGGCGCCTCGTACTCCTCGTCGGCGAGCGCGTCGAGGGACGGCGGCGGCACCGGGGTGTCGAAGACGGACGTACGCGCGTCCCGCTCCGCCGCCTCGTCGGCGTCCTCCACCCCGTCCCCGTCCTCGTCCTCGTCCTCGTCCTGGCCGTTGCCCTTGCCCTCGCTCTCGACGGCCATCTCGGCCTCCACGTCCGCGACCGCGACCAGCGCCTCCGCGAACCGGTCGAGCAGCCGGGCGCCCACCGCGCCCCGGGCGTCCGCGTCGGCCTCGGCGAGCCGCCCGGCCGCCGTCACCTCGCCGGTGAAGCCGATCGTGGTGCCCTCGGCCAGCGGGGTGAGGGTCAGCGCCAGCGCGAGCGACGCCGTGCCCTTGCCGCGGACCTCGGTGCCCTCGCCCTCGACGGCGAAGCCCGCGCCGCCGTCGCGCTCGGCGATCCGGAAGGTGCCGCGGTAGGTGATGGTGTTGCCGCCGACCCGGATCTTCAGCCGGCCCGAGAGCGGCCCGGTCGCCGCGTCGGCGTCCTGCTGGAAGCCGGGGACGCAGCGCGCGATCCGCGCCGGGTCCGTCAGCGTGGCGCGCAGGACCTCGGCCGGGACCGGGACGAACACCTCATGCTCCATGGGAGCCGAGCCTACTCAGCCGGGGCCCGCCCGTCGCCTGTTTGCGGGCCTCCGGGCGCCCCGGCCGCGCGTCAGTAGCGCGGATGCACCAGCGTCGACGGCGGCAGGTCACCCGCGCCGCCCGTGCGGGTGCGCTCCAGGCGGCTCTCCGCCTCGGTGAGGGTGGCAGCGGTGACGGAACGCAGCCGGGGGGCGTCGGACGCGAGGCCGAGGACCGGCGGCGGGCCGCCCCGGGTCGCGAGCAGGAAGCCCCACTCCTCGTCCCCGGCCCGCTCGCCCGCCCGCTCTTCGTCCCCCCGCGCGGCCGCGGCATACGGGCGGGTGGTGAAGCCGGCGGCGCGGAGGGTGGCGTCGACGGTCCAGTACGTGCGGGGGCGGCCGGTCGCCGGGCCGGCGTGGACCACGAGGCGGCCGCCGTCGGCGAGGACGCCGGCGGCGAGCCCGTAGAACTCCTCGGAGTAGAGCACGGCGCCCGCGGTGTCGCCGGGCCCGGGGTCGGGCAGGTCGGAGATCACCACGTCGTACCGTTCCTGCGAAGCGCGGTGCAGGCGCAGCCAGCGGAACGAGTCCCCGTACGCGACGGTCACCCGCGGGTCGCGGAACGCCTGCCCGTTGAGGGCGGCCAGGTCGGGGTCGGTGCGGGCGATCCGGGCGACGCCCGGATCGAGCTCGACGACGGTGACGGCGCGGACGTCGTCGTAGCGGAGCACCTCGCGGGCGGCGAGCCCGTCGCCGCCGCCCAGGATCAGCACACGCCGGTGCCGGCCGTTCATCGCGGGGTGCACCAGGGCCTCGTGGTAGCGGTACTCGTCGCGCCCGCCGACCCGCAGCCGGCCGTCCAGGAAGAGGTCGGGCGGGCCGCCGCGCTCGCCGGCGACCACCACCTCCTGGACGTCGGTGCGCACGGCGATCCGCACGCTGTCGCCGTACACCGCCTGTCGCGCCGCCTGTTCGAAGTCGTCGGCGAGGACGGTCGCGGTGGCGAGCACGGCGAGCACGGCGAGGTTCGCGCCGATGAGCAGCGCCCGCGCACGGGCCGTCAGGTCGTGCCGGAACAGGCACAGGACGAGCGCGCCGCCCGCGACCGCGTTGACCGCGCCGGTGACCAGCGCGCCGGTCAGCTGGCCGAGCCAGGGCAGCAGCAGGAACGGGAAGGCGAGCCCGCCGACCAGCGCGCCCACGTAGTCGGCGGCGAACAGGTCGGCGACGGTCCCGGCGGCGTCGTACGGGCCCCGCTGGGCGCGGGCCCGGCCGCGCCGGGTGCCGCCCGGGACGACGCCGGCGACCGGCCGCGCCCGTGAACGCGCCGACTCCGCCCGCTGGATGAGCGTCATCAGGAGCGGGATCTCGGCCCCGATCAGCACGCCGATGGCCAGCGAGAAGGCGACGAGCACCCACTGCGCCTCACCGAGCCAGGCGAAGGCCGCGTACAGCACCATCGCCGAGCAGCCCCCGATCAGCGCGAGCCCGCCCTCGACCAGGCCGAAGCCGACGGCGGCGCGGCAGCGCAGCCGCTTGGCGAGCAGCGAGCCGACGCCCATCGCGAAGACCATGACGGACAGCACGACGGACGCCTGGGTGACCGAGTCGCCGATCAAGTAGGAGGCGAGCGCCACCAGTTCGAGCTCGTAGACCAGGCCGCAGGCGGCGCAGACGAAGACCGTGACCAGGACCGGATACCGCACCCCGCCCGGCCGGACTGGCTGCCGCACCGCCGGCTTGGGCGGCAGGGGCAGCGTGGTCACGGGCGGGTCGATCATGCCCGTAACGCTACGTCACACCTGTTCCGCGCAGTGTCACCCGAACGAGTGCATCCGAGGCATATGTGCGGCGGCGCCGCGAAGGCGCGGCTACGCCGTCGGTTCGGAGCGAGGCTCAGAGCGCGGCAGGCATCCGCGCGCCGATCCGCGTTCTCGTCACCACCAACTGCCCTTCCTGCGGGTAGGCGTGCCAGGTGCGCCAGCGCACCTGGCCCTCGTGGCGCTGCGCCAGCATCGCCGTGAAGGCGTGCGGCGAGCCGGGGAAGGTCCCCGCGAGGCCGTGCGGATGGTCGGCGACGAGTGCGAGCAACTCCTGCGCGCGGCCCGCGAACGAGCCCTGGGTGAGGGTCTCGACGCGGGCGGCGAACTCGTACTCCCACTCGCCGACCCGCTTGGACACGCCCAGCGGCAGCGGGGTGCTGCTGCCGGGCATGCAGGCGACGGTCTCCGAGCAACTGCGGTCCTCCTCCCGGAGGAGTACCTGATGGGAGGCGCCGAGCAGTCTCAACTGCAGTTCGGCCCCGGAGAGTTCGAGATCGAGTACGGCGAGCGCGGGCAGCGGGTCGCGCCCCAGCGCCCAGGCCAGGTCGGCCGCGCGCGTATCGGTGTAGGAGGTTTTCAGGGTCGTGAGCATGGATCGGCTCCGCAAACACGGTTGGCGGGTGGGCCGGAGGCGTCCCGGTGAAGTGTTTCGACCGGGAGTGGGGATCGCCGGCTCGGGTCCACACACGGTCCGAGGGCTGGATGTTCTCAACAACGAGGGAATCATGAACCGTGGGCGAGTCGCAGCGTTTTTGCCCAACTTGGCGTGGTTTCCATCCCCTCGGGGGCCCCACGGTTCAACTGTTCAACCGGATTCGATCGCGTGATTCCCACAATCGCTCAACAGAGTGGTCACAGACGCGTGTTGTCCCCCGCTGTTCCCGCCGGGCCCGTCAGCTGCCCCCGCCACAGCCGCCCCCGCAGCCCGAGCCGCAACCCGAGGACCCGCAGCCCGAGGAGCCACCGCACGAGGACGAGGAGCCGCAGCCGCCGCCACCCGAGGACGAGGAAGAGGAAGAAGAGGAACCGCCGCCCGCCCAGCCGCCCCGGCGCTTGCGCCGCTTGCGGGACCGGCTGCCACTGGTCGCCGCGGCGAATCCGACGACCACAAGAATGATGAGTCCGATGACGATGAAACCGCCCATGGAGTCCCCCGTACGTTCGAGCTTTCGCGTCAGCCGGAGTGGCTGTGCGAGGGGGATTCCCGCCCCGACCGGGCTCGAAGCGCACCGGCCGCGCACTTGAGCAAGTCCAGAGCTTCGCCCCGCGGGGCGGTCGACACCGGCCGTCTCAGGAGCCTTCTGGCGCCTCGGGCGAGGCGCCGGGGGGCCGGGGGCTGGCGGGGCGCCCGGGTCGCCTGCTTGTCCGTCGCTCGCCCGCCGTCAGAGGATGACCCCGACGACGAGTCGTGAGGAGCGAGGAGCATTGATGGGTACCAGGCCGCTGCTGAACCGCCGGCTCGCCGAGTTCGGGACGACGATCTTCGCCGAGATGTCCGCGCTCGCCACCGCCACCGGCTCGATCAACCTGGGCCAGGGCTTCCCCGACACCGACGGCCCCGAGGAGATCCGCGAGGCCGCCGTGCGCGCCCTGCGCGAGGGCCGCGGCAACCAGTATCCGCCCGGCCCCGGCGTGCCCGAGCTGCGCGCCGCGATCGCCGAGCACCAGCAGCGCCGCTACGGCCTCGCGTACGACCCCGACACCGAGGCCCTGGTCACCGCGGGCGCCACCGAGGCCATCGCCGCCGCGCTGCTCGCGCTGGTCGAGCCGGGCGACGAGGTCATCGCCCTGGAGCCGTACTACGACTCGTACGCCGCCTGCATCGCCATGGCCGGCGGCACCCGCGTCCCGGTCACCCTCCGCCCGCACGACGGGGCCTTCGTCCTCGACCTCGACGAGCTGCGCGCGGCGGTCACCGACCGGACCCGGCTGATCCTGCTCAACACCCCGCACAACCCCACCGGCACCGTCCTCAGCCGCGCCGAGCTGACCGCCGTCGCCGAACTCGCCCAGGAGCGGGACCTGCTGGTCGTCACCGACGAGGTGTACGAGCACCTGGTCTTCGACGGCGCCGCGCACCTGCCGATCGCCTCGCTGCCCGGGATGCGCGAGCGCACCGTCACCATCGGCTCGGCCGGCAAGACGTACTCCTTCACCGGCTGGAAGGTCGGCTGGATCACGGCGACGCCCGAACTGACCAGCGCGGTCCGGTCCGCGAAGCAGTTCCTCACGTACGTGTCGTCCGGCCCGTTCCAGTACGCGGTCGCCGAGGCGCTGCGGCTCCCCGACTCGTACACCGACGCCCTGCGCGCCGAACTCCAGGCCAAGCGAGACCTGCTGAGCGCGGGCCTGACGGCGGCCGGCTTCGGCGTCCACCGCCCCGCCGGCACGTACTTCGTCACCACCGACATCCGTCCCCTCGGCGAGACCGACGGCTTCGCCTTCTGCCGCGCGCTGCCGGAGCGGGCCGGGGTCGTCGCCATCCCGAACGCGGTCTTCTACGACCACCGCGAGGAGGGCGCGCCGTTCGTGCGGTTCGCGTTCTGCAAGAAGACGGAGGTTCTGGAGGAGGCGGTGGAGCGGCTGAAGAAGCTGGCGTAGGGCTGGGGGGGGGCGGGTTCGGGCGCGGATCGGCACATCCCGCGCGGCGCGCGGCAGTGGCACGCACACGGGCACGGGCACGTACGCGTACACGGGCATGTACACGGACACGGACAATCCGGGGAAAATCCCCCGGTTCCGACGGGCGCGCCCCCTCCGTGGCACGCCGCTTGTCGGGTAAACCGACTGTCGGGAAATGACCGACCGGATTCCCGCGCGCACGGAGGTGCCCCCTGTCCGCCGAGACGATCGACCGCCCGCCGGCCGACGCCGCCCCCGCGCCCACCGCCGCGCCCGCCCGGCGCCGCCGCCTCGCGCGCCTGCGCGCCTCGCTGCGCCGGGCCGCGCCCGCGCTCGGCCTCTTCGCCGCCGCGCGGCTGACCGGGACGCTGGTGTTCGCGCTCTGGGCGTGGCACATCGGGCGCTCGCCGCGGGCCCTGCTCGCGAAGTCGTGGGACTCGGACTGGTACTTGCGGATCGCGGCCAACGGCTATGGCCGCACGCTCCACTGGCCGGACGGGGCGCCCATGTCCGACCTGGCGTTCTTCCCGCTCTACCCGGGGCTGATCCGGGCCGTCGCCGGTGTGCTGCCGATCGCCTACGGGACCGCCGGGCTGCTGCTTTCGTGGCTGGCGGCCGGGGTGGCCGCGTGGGGCGTCTTCCTGGTGGCGGAGCGGCTGTGCGGGCGGCGCGTCGCGGTGCTCACCGTGCTGTTGTGGGGGCTGCTGCCGACGTCGTTCGTGCTGACGATGGCGTACACGGAGCCGGTCATGACGGCCTTCGCCGCCTGGGCGCTGTACGCGGTGCTGACCCGCCGCTGGCTGTGGGCGGGATCCCTGGCCGCGCTGGCCGGACTCTCCCGCCCCAACGGCGTCGCCGTCGCCGCCGCCGTCCTCGCCGCCGCGACCCTGGAACTGTGGCGGCGGCGCGGGCGGGCGAGCCGGGGCGGGCGGGCCGGCTGGGTGGTGTGGGCGGGGGCCGGGGTGGCGCCGCTCGGCTGGGTCTCGTACCTGCTGTGGGTCGGCGCCCGGCGCGGCGATCTGCTCGGCGGCTACTTCGCCGTTCAGGACGGCTGGACCAGCCGCTTCGACTTCGGCGAGGGCGCGGCGCGCTTCGTACGGGACATGCTGAAGGGGCCGACGCAGTTCGGGTACGTGATGGCCCTGGCCGTCACCGCGGTGGGCGTGCTGCTCTTCGTACTGCTCCTGCTCGACCCGGACGAGCGGCCGCCGCTGCCGGTGCTCGTCTACACCGGCGTGCTCGTGCTGATCACCGTCGGCGGCTCCGGCTTCTTCGAGTCGAAGCCGCGCTTCCTGCTGCCCGCGTTCCCGCTGCTGCTGCCGCCGGCCCGGGCAATGGCAAGAGCCCGGCCACGCGCCGCGATCACGGTGATCGCGGGCCTGGCCGGGCTCTCGTTCGCCTACGCGCCGTACGCACTGACGCTGGCGCGGATGGCGCTGTGACCGCTCGGCGGTCACAGCGGGACTGCCGGGCTGACTACTCGGCGGAGCCGTCGCCGTCGCCGGACGCCTTGTCCTCCGGGGACTCCAGGCCGAACTGCTCGACGATCCACTTGTCGAACTCGATCGACGCGCGCACCCAGCTGACCGTCGAGGACACGAAGTGCTCCAGGGCGACGCCCGTGCCGATCAGCATCTGCGCCTCACCGATGAGGCGGAGGGTGGCGGAGCCGTCCTCCTCCTCGTGCAGGTGGGTGTAGACCTTGGGCCACAGCGTGCGGCGGTTCCAGTCGTCGATCGCGTCGAGGATCTTCGCGCGGTCGTCCGCGGCGTGCGGGCGGTCGTAGAACGTCCGCACCGAGAAGACCTGCTGCTCCGCCTCGCCGCGGAACATGAAGTACGTGCGGAAGTCCTCCCACGGCGCCGCGAGGTCACCCTCGTCGTCGACGACGTACTTGAGCTCCATCTGCTCGAGGAGCTGCTTGACCAGATCCTGGTCGGGAACGACGGGGCCCGCCGGTCCTGCCTGCGGCTGGGGCTGGGCCCCGAAATTAGGAATCGAGGACGGGTCGATGCTCACCGGGTTCTTCCCTTCGTACGGATGCCGCCATCCTCCCCCATGGCGGGCGGGGGGTGGCAAGTCCCCACGGCGCGATCAGCTGCGGGCTGACATGATCTCGCCCCATGGGGGCGACGAAGCGGCGCGGCCGCAGGTGGATCTGGATCCTGGTCGGGGTGGCGGTGGTGCTGTCGCTGCCGTTGGCCTTCCTGTGGTGGGCCGCGTCGTTCTGGGACGACGTCGGCAAACCGCAGCCGGTCGACTGCGCGGAGGCGATGTCCTGGGCCGGGGCGACCCTGCCCAAGAGCGCCGAGGACGCCCACTGCACCGAGGCGACCTGGCTGGACACCATGGTCGACGCCGACTTCCGCATGCCCCGCGCGGAGGTGGCGGAATGGCTGGCCGGCACCTGGCCGGCCGCCCGGCCCACCGCCGACGCCTGCCTCGGCACCGGCGACCTCTGTCTCCATCTTGAGGCCGAGGAGGACTTCCCGCAGACCATGGGCGGCCCGGCGGCGGTGGACGTCAGGGTCACCTACGAGAACGCCGACACGGCCCTCGTGTCCGTCAGCCCGTTCACGGTCTGAGCCCGGCGGCCGGCTGGCATGATCGCGTCCATGGGGGACGCGAAGCGGGTCGACTGGAAGTGGATCTGGCTCACGGTGGGGCTGATGGCGCTGCTCTTCCTCCCGGTCGCCTGTGTCGCGGCGAACCAGGTGTTCTGGGACGAGGTCGGCAAGCCGCAGCCGGCCGACTGCACAGAGGCGATGTCCTGGGCCGGGGCGACCCTGCCGAAGAGCGCCGAATCCGCCCGCTGCACCGAGGCGACCTGGACGGACACGACCGTCGAGGCCGAGTTCCGGATGCCGCGCGGGGAGGCGGCGGAATGGCTGGCCGGAACATGGCCGTCGGTCCCGGCCGAGGTGACACCCGGCGGGCTGCGTCTCAGGCTGGACTACGACGACACGGCCGGGGCGAGCGGCGCATACGACATCGCGGTCGACGTGCGGTACGAGGGCGGGGACACCGCCCTCGTACAGCTCACGGCCGGCGACTACTGAGCCCCTCGGGACCGGCCTGGTCCGTACGGGCTATGCGACGGGCTACTCGGCCCTCCCCACGATCAGGCCGTCCTCGAAGCGGTCCACCCGGACCGTGTCGCCGTCGCGGACCTCGCCTGCCAGGATCTCGCGGGCGAGGCGGTCGCCGATGGCCGTCTGGATCAGGCGGCGCAGCGGGCGGGCGCCGTACGCCGGGTCGTTGCCCTCCTCGGCGAGCCAGGCGAGGGCCTCGGGGGTGACGTCCAGGGTGAGGCGGCGGTCGGCGAGGCGACGGGCCAGGCGGTCGATCTGGAGCTTGGCGATGCGGGCCAGCTCGTCGCCCGCGAGGGCCGAGAAGACCACGATCTCGTCGAGCCGGTTCAGGAACTCGGGCTTGAAGCTCGCCCGGACGACCTCCAGGACCTGCTCCCGCTTCTCGCTCTCGCTGGTCAGCGGCTCCATCAGGAAGTGGCTGCCCAGGTTCGACGTGAGGATCAGGATCGTGTTGCGGAAGTCGACCGTGCGGCCCTGGCCGTCGGTGAGCCGGCCGTCGTCGAGGACCTGGAGCAGGATGTCGAAGACCTCGGGGTGGGCCTTCTCCACCTCGTCCAGGAGCACGACGCTGTACGGGCGGCGGCGCACGGCCTCCGTCAGCTGGCCGCCCTCCTCGTAGCCGACGTAGCCGGGAGGCGCGCCGACGAGACGGGCGACGGAGTGCTTCTCGCCGTACTCCGACATGTCGATGCGGACCATGGCCCGCTCGTCGTCGAAGAGGAAGTCGGCGAGCGCCTTCGCCAGCTCGGTCTTGCCGACACCGGTCGGGCCGAGGAAGAGGAAGGAGCCGGTGGGCCGGTCGGGGTCGGCGATGCCGGCCCGGGTGCGGCGCACCGCGTCGGAGACGGCCCGCACGGCCTCGCTCTGGCCGATGAGCCGCTTGCCGAGCTCGTCCTCCATGCGCAGCAGCTTCTGCGTCTCGCCCTCCAGGAGCCGGCCGGCGGGGATGCCGGTCCAGGAGCCGACGACGTCCGCGATGTCGTCCGGGCCGACCTGGTCCTTGACCATGCTGTCCTTCGCGTCCTGCCGGGCCTCCTGCTCGGCCTCGGCCTCGCTGGCGGCCTCCAGCTCCCGCTCCAGCTCCGGGATCTCCCCGTAGAGCAGCTTGGACGCGGTGTCGAAGTCGCCGTCGCGCTGCGCGCGCTCCGCGCGGCCGCGCAGCTCGTCGAGCCGCTCCTTCAGCTCGCCGACCCGGTTGAGGGACTGCTTCTCCTTCTCCCAGCGGGCGGTGAGGCCGCGCAGCTCCTCCTCGCGGTCGGCGAGGTCGCGGCGCAGCTTCTCCAGGCGCTGCAGGCTGGCCTCGTCGGTCTCCTTGGAGAGGGCCAGCTCCTCCATCTTCAGCCGGTCGACGGAGCGCTGGAGCTCGTCGATCTCGACCGGCGAGGAGTCGATCTCCATCCGGAGCCGGGACGCGGCCTCGTCGACGAGGTCGATGGCCTTGTCGGGCAGGAAGCGGGAGGTGATGTAGCGGTCGGAGAGGGTCGCGGCGGCGACCAGCGCGGAGTCGTTGATCCGCACCTTGTGGTGCGCCTCGTAGCGCCCCTTGAGTCCGCGCAGGATGGCGATGGTGTCCTCGACGGACGGCTCGGCGACCAGGACCTGCTGGAAGCGGCGCTCCAGGGCGGGGTCCTTCTCGATCCGCTCGCGGTACTCGTCGAGGGTCGTCGCGCCGACCATGCGCAGCTCGCCGCGGGCCAGCATCGGCTTGAGCATGTTGCCCGCGTCCATGGCGGAGTCGCCGCCGGCGCCCGCGCCGACGACGGTGTGCAGCTCGTCGATGAAGGTGATGATCTGGCCCTCGCTCTCCTTGATCTCGGAGAGGACGGTCTTCAGGCGCTCCTCGAACTCGCCGCGGTACTTCGCGCCGGCGACCATCGCGCCGAGGTCGAGCGAGACCAGCCGCTTGTCGCGCAGCGACTCGGGGACGTCGCCCTTCACGATCCGCTGGGCGAGGCCCTCGACGACGGCGGTCTTGCCGACGCCGGGCTCGCCGATGAGGACCGGGTTGTTCTTGGTGCGCCGGGAGAGGACCTGGACGACGCGGCGGATCTCGTGGTCGCGGCCGATGACCGGGTCCAGCTTGCCCTCGCGGGCGGCGGCGGTGAAGTCGGTGCCGAACTTCTCCAGGGCCTTGTACGAGCCCTCCGGGTCGGCGGTGGTCACCCGGCGGGCGCCGCGCGCCTTCTCGAAGGCGTCCTGGAGCCGGCGGGCGGTGGCGCCCTGCTGGTCGAGGACCTGGCCGGCCCGGCCGCCCTTGGCGGCGATGCCGATCAGCAGGTGCTCGGTGGACAGGTACTCGTCGCCGAGCTTCTTCGCGCGCGCGTCGGCGTCGGCGATGACGGCGAGCAGCTCGCGGTCGGGCTGCGGGGGCGCGACCGTGGACCCGGTGACGCTGGGCAGGGCGGCGAGCAGCCGCTCCGCGCCGGAGCGCACGGCGGCCTGGTCGGCCTCGACGGCGGCGAGCAGGTCGGTGATGTTCTCGTTGTCCTGACCCGCGAGCAGCGCAAGCAGAAGGTGCGCGGGGGTCAGATCGGCGTGCCCCTGGGACACGGCGCGGCTGCTCGCCGCGTTCAGCGCGTCCCGGCTCCTGTTGGTCAGTTCGGCGTCCACGTGCGGGGTCTCCTCCTGCGTCTTCGACTGCGGTTCCGGCCGGCGGTTTCGGCTGCGGTTTTCGGTGCGACAGCTCCTATGACTCATCCAACGTACACAAAGTTGAGTCTATTCCGCTCAAGGTATCGGACGGAGCCCTCCCCGGAGTAGTTTCCGAACATGGCCATCGACCCGAGCAAGCCCAGCGACTCGTACCTCAGCTTCTGGCGCGAGTACCACATGAGCACCCTGACGACCCCGCGCCCGGACGGCACCCCGCACGTGGTGGCGGTGGGCGTCACGTACGACCCGGAGGGCGGCGAGAAGGGCATCGCCCGGGTCATCACCAACAAGCACAGCCGCAAGGTCGCCAACGTCCTGGCGGCGGGCCCGGACGGCGCGCGGGTGGCGGTCTGCCAGGTGGACAAGGGGCGCTGGGCGACGCTGGAGGGCGTGGCGCGGATCCGCACCGAGGCGGATGTCGTCGCGGACGCGGTCGAACGCTACGCGGCCCGCTACAACCGCGTGCCGGCCCCGAACCCGGACCGGGTCGTCATCGAGATCGCGCTCACCCGCGCGATGGGCCGGGCCTGACCGGCCCATCGGCAAAAGCACAGCGGCGCCATCGCGTTTCAGGTCCGCGATGGCGCCGCTGTGTGGGGGAAGCGCCCGAACGATCTACAACGACGGGGGAATCGTTCAGGCACTGCGGGGGGTGGCGGTGATGGTCTCCGTGTCGATCAGCTGGGGCTCCAGCAGCTGATGGTCACGCTGATCGAGGTTGACGAAGATCATGCCGTACCGGATGGCACAGCGAACGGGCTGCGGCGCACCGCGCGGGCGACGCAGACACCGATACGCACGGACGTCCTCGTCCTGTTCGCGGGCGACGACGATCGGCTCTCCGAAGAGGGTCACCATCAACGAGTCGCCACGGTGGGGGATGGCCGTGACGAGATCGATGAAGTGCCACCCGGAGCGGTATGCCGATGCCATCTCACGCCGGAACCTGGAGTCATCGGGAGTCATGCGCCGACGGAGCTCCATCCGGGGTCGTCCGTCACGGTCTCCGACATATGCCAGCCAGGGTCGTTGGCGACGGCGAGCACACTGGCCGGGGCGGAGCTCCACCCGGGGTCCTGGGTCACCCCCACGGCGCCGACCGTTGCAGCCGCGATGAAGGCGACTACGGCCACCGCGCGTATGAGCTTCTTCTTCATCACCGAGCAACCTCACTTGAAGGAAACGAGATTTCCAACCCCCGCGAGTAAGACGATGGCTTACTCTCTACGCCCGCACCACCAAACCCAGGCATCATGTTCCTGAGATGCAGGAGCATGGGGGTGTACATATGCGGAAAGAAACGTACGAAACCGGGCACCCTCATTCGCACGCAGAGCTGTGCAAAGCGGGGTCCGCGCTGTACGCAGCCGCGTTGCGAGCAGGGCGAATACCCCGGTCAGAGGTAGCGGAGGCACCCTGCCTTCTCGATCTGTCGCTCCTGCACCCGGATCCGGACGACCCTCAATGGCTGCGGCCCGTATCGCCGTCCGCCGCCCTGGCGCAGCTCGTCCAACCCATCGAACGCGAGATCCTCGACCGCCGGCGACTGACCGTCGCCCTCTCCGACACGTTCGCGCCCTTCATGGCGATCAGCCCCCATGACTCGCCGTCCACGCACGCCATCTCCGTGCTCGAAGGAATCGACCGGATCAACGCGACCCTCGACCGCGTCGTCGCGAACTGCCGTGAGGAACTGCTGACCGTCCAGCCCGGCGGCGGCCGCCCCGCGCACGCTCTCAGCGAGGCTCTGCGCCGGGTCAGCCCGCTCCTGGGGCGCGGAATCCAGATGCGCACCCTCTACCAGCACACGGCTCGGCACACCGAAGTCACCCTCACCTACCTGGAACACGTCGGCCCCGAAGTCCAGGTCCGCACGCTCGAAGAGATCATCGACCGGCTGATCATCGTCGACCGCGAGGTCGCATTCATCCCGGCCCGCCAGGACCGGCAGGTGGCGCTCGAACTGCGCCACCCCGGGCTGGTCGCCTACCTCGTCGGGGTCTTCGACCAGTTCTGGCAACTCGCCGTCCCCATCAAGGAAGAGATCCCCTACGACCTCAAGACGGACGGCATAACCGGCGTCCAGCGCTCCATCGCCCGGCTCCTCGTCGAAGGCCACGTCGACGAGGCCATCGCCCGCCGCCTCGGCATGAACGTGCGCACCTGCCGCGCCCACATCGCCAAGCTCGCCGCCGCCCTCGGCAGCGGCAGCCGGGCCCAGCTCGGCTTCCTGATCGCCCAGTCGGGCATCCTGGACCAGGGGGACGACTGACCTCGACACTCCGCGTCGACCGCGACGGCCAGCTGGCACCCTGCGCGTCTCGGGCAGGAACTGCCTGCTGCGGATCCCGTACCGGCCGCCGGGCTGCGCGTGGACGCGTAGACGCGACCGGGGAGGGCCGTGTGGTCGCCGCGTGGACCCCTGACGCTGATCCCGATGACTACTCGGAGGCGCCCACCGCCCGTTGACAGCCAATCCGGTACATCAGCTGCTCGTTCGTCCTGGCGTCGTATCGGTCGCGCAGCGCGGCCATGTAGTTGGTGTACGTTCGGGGGCTGATCTCCAGGGTGCGGCAGATCGACTCCCGGGTCCGACCCTCGGAGAGCATCTCGAGGATGTCGCGCTCGATCAGCTCACGGTCGGTGGAGCCATTCGCCGGAGCAGGGAACCAGGGGTCGGCTGCTTCCCATTCACGCTGGTACAGCTCCCGGAGCCAGGCAAGCAGCCCCGGGTCCCGGATGGTGATCGCAGGCTCGCCTGCACCCTCGCCCACACGGATGTCCGAGATCAGTGCGACCGTGTCAGTGAGGATCATCCGAGAGAAGTTCCTTGAGGAGGTCCTGCTTTCGGCGTGTCCGGTTTCGGCCGTGCGTCGCGCGTACTCCGTCTCGGCCGGTCTCGTGCGTGCGCTTGTCGGGTACAGGGTGCGGTACCGAACACCTCCCCTCTCCAGGAGGACGACGTCGCGGTCCGCGGACTTCGCCAGTCTTTCCAGCGCCCGTGGTCGGGTCTGGGACGACCAGACGATGCCAGAATGCTCGATGGCGTTGTGGATCACGGCGTTGATGGCCCTCTTGTCCCTGAGAACCTGGACGACGTTGGTGCTCGCTGAGGTCTCGCTCCCGCAGGCCGCCTGGCCCAGGGCATCCAGGATCGGTCCGATCTGCCTCATGCGCTGAACACGGAGTCGGATCTCGTCGAGCTCCTTGACGTAGAAGTCTCGCTCGACCTGCGACAAGCTTCTCGCGCTGGGCCTGTTGGAGAGGGGCTCGTTGAAGACGACTCCGATGCTCCGGAGGTTCTCCAGTCGAGGATCATCCGCAGAGACATCGACACTCTCTTTGAGCACTTCGCTGTAGAGCTTCAGGTCTTCATCGGACAAGCTCAGCTCGCCAGCCCCCGGCACCGTTTCGCGGCCTTCGTCCACAGTCTCCCCCTGCGCCTCCGGGCATTGCGCCCATGGGCAACCTTGAATGCTTGCACCGCCATAGCTGATACGAAATTCTAACTGTCAGTGAGATGTGGGGGCCATGCGAAAAGCCAACAGGACAACGCGTAAACCTCGGCGTGTGTGGAGTAATTCAAGCGGTGGAGCTCGCTATGTGAAGAACAAGAACGGGGTCGCAAGCGGGCTCTCCTGAGTTGCCCTGATCGCCGCCGTGGCCCTTCGGTCTACGGCAGTCGCGCAGACGCCAGCCGGCACAAGCCACCGGCACAGAACCGAACTTGGGACGCCCGACCGCACCTACGACGCCCAAGGAGCCGGACTGAGACTGAGTCTGAGCCTGAGCCTCCTACTCAGAACTACCGGAGGGAAAGGCTCACCACCCCGCCCGCGATGGCTACCCGAATGAAAGTGGAACGGACGCATTTTACTGATGCGCGGGCGAATTTGAATCACTCTCGGTCCACATTCATACATGTCCACCACAAGAGCCTGCCCATGAGAGAAGAGAGACGATGAGCATTCGCAAGAAGGTCATCACCCTGACCGCAGCAACCCTCGTGGCACTGGGGGCTTCCACCCCCGCAGCGATGGCCGGGGGCAACTTTGGCTACAACGCCTCCCGCACCACCCTGAGCAACGGCTACCTCGACACCAACCTCACCCGGGGCTACGACACGAATCACTGGAACGTCAACGACTATTACTACAAGTCCGGCGGCGGCACCATCTACGCTCAGTTCGGCTATAGCTACCACAGCAGCAACCACTACGGCTCCTGGTTTTACCAGTCCGCCGGCGCCGGCAAGAGCGCTACGTGGAAGGACGTCTACATTGCCGACTGCCAGAACCTTGTCGGATTCATGAATGTCAGCGGCCAGGGAACGTTCTACAACGCCCCTGTGACGGCCTGCTGACGCGAAGCCAGCACCATCGCACTGCCCCCGCCCCATCCTGGGCGGGGGCACTCCTCTTTCCACCCTCCCACCGAGAGTCCCATGATCCAGACCCTCCTTAACGACCACACCCTGGTGGGCACCGTTCTCGGCGTTTGCGTTCTCACCGCGCTCATCGGTCTCCTCGTGGCACGCGCCGGGAATCAACCGCTCGTTGCTAGCTGTCTGGCCGCGATGTCGACCGCGCTGATCGTGACAGCAACGCTGTACCCGCTCTCCCCCAGCGCCCCCGCGAACCACGTCTGCTACATCGAGCGCAATCCCCTCATCGGTGCCACCACCGCGCAGGGCCTCATGAACATCACGCTGTTCATGCCCGCCGCGGCGGCCTGGACGTGGCTAACGCGACGCCCTATCTCTGTCACACTCGCCCTCCTCGGACTGTCCGCTGGTATCGAAACCGTCCAAGCCATCACACCGGGCATGGGCCGCGCCTGCGACAGCACCGACTTGATCACCAACAGCACCGGCGCTCTTCTCGGCACCGCAGGAGCCGCACTGATCCTCTGGCACCGGTACCACAGCACTCACCTCGCCAGGCCCGGCCGGCTCTTCATGCGAGCCTTCTCCACCTCCTTGATCGTCATCGCTGCGCTCTGCGCCATGATGGTGACACCCGTCATGTCCGAAGTAGCGTGGGCTAACGACGCATCCGGTCCGCAGCGGAAGGCGGCCCTGGAGGCAGCCAAGGAATTCCTGCCGCCCACGGCCCAGGTCAGGAAGGTGCAGTTCGCTGCGGGCCCCGACGACACAGGAACAGTGCAGCTGGTCACTGACAAGGGCTCCCTAATGATCGAATGGCCTTCACGAGAAGTACAGTCGGGAATCATCAACCCAACACCTGAACATGCAGCACCCGTGCAGGGACACGTGTCCGACCAAGAAGCGGCCAAGGTTGCGAAGTCATTCATCGACAATCATTTTCCCTGGGTACTTCCGGCAAAGCAGTCCATCAGCGCAGTCGGCCCCGGCGACGAGGCACGCCTCGTGTCCTGGCGCCGCTACAAAGACGACGTGATGATGCCGATGCACGTGGACGTAGTAGTCAGGCCTGGCGGCGGCGTCGCGTCATTCGCCGCACGCAACGAGAAGGACCCCGCGCTACCCAAGGTGCGCATTAGCCGAGAGCAAGCCGTCAGCGCCGCTTCCGTGGCACTCGGCGGTCATCCGGTGGCTTCGTCCGTGCTTCTCGCTGCACGCGATGAGCAAGGCCACTGGCACCCGTACTGGGTGATCACTCCCAAGGATGTCACGCAGGACGGTTCTGTCCACGACGGTGAACCCGGTGGCACCACAACGGATGCCAGAACAGCTCTTGTTGACGCTGTGACCGGCAGGATCAACGATCGGATCAGCCTGACTACGGCTCCGCGCGCCGACTAGTTCTGCAACTATCTTTGCTGTGCGGTTGGGCAGGTCGGTCGTTGGTCTGTTCAGAGGTAGGAAACTGTCTGATGTCCGGCCGCGGGTGGGTGAGTTGGAGGCTCTGCACGAGCAGTTTCGTGCATCGTTTTGCCAGGTCCGAGCCGCGCGAGTCGGCGCTCGCGTACATACAAGGCTGATCACTCCGCTGGAGAAACAGGGGTGCTGGACGCTAGCGGAAAAAGGCCGGGCATGCGAGCTGGACCGGACCCACCGGCTGCTGAACCGGATCAAAGGGGAGCGCCTGCTAGCCGACGGCGTTCGAGGAACTCGTCGAAGACGGCTACGCCGACACCGCTGTCGTCCTCCGCATGCCGCCCGTCACTACCATCGCCCCCTCGCCATCTGGCGTGATCGCGGGTGAAGGTGCTTGGGCCGGGTGTTGGGGCCGTGTCCAGCACTAATCGAGATGGCGGAGCTTCCGTGATTCCGTAGCCGCGTCCAAAATCGCGAGGCCCCCTCCGCCGGAGCGGAGGGGGCCTCGTCGTGAAGCTGCCGAGCCCGAGCAGAAGGACTCACTCGCCGCGCTTGTGTCCCGGACGCCACACCACCAGGGCGCTGGCCTGCTGCACATCGGTGTACGGGACCAGGTCGCGCCGGTACGAGGCGTGGACCTGGGCCTCGCGCTGGCGCATCGCCTGCGCCGCGCCCTCGACCGCCGTCGAGAGCTCGGCCACGCGGGCCTGGAGGGCCGCGACCTGGTTCTCCAGTTCGATGATGCGCTTGATGCCGGCCAGGTTGATGCCCTCGTCCTGCGACAGCTGCTGGACGGTGCGCAGCAGTTCGATGTCACGGGCCGAGTAGCGGCGGCCCCGGCCCGCCGTGCGGTCCGGGGAGACCAGACCGAGGCGGTCGTACTGACGGAGCGTCTGCGGGTGCAGACCGGACAGCTGGGCCGCCACCGAGATGACGTACACCGGTGTCTCGTCCGTCAGTTCATAGGGGTTGCGGCGACGGTCCATCTGCTCATGCTCCCTTCGCGGCCTGGAACAGCTCTGCCCTGGGGTCCTCGCCCGCCGTTGCCTCGCGGAACGTCTCCAGGGCCTCACGCGCCTTGTCGTCGAGGTCCGTGGGCACCGCGACCTCGACCGTGATCAGCAGGTCGCCGCGGGTGCCGTCCTTGCGGACGGCGCCCTTGCCGCGGGCGCGCATGGTGCGGCCGTTGGGAGTGCCGGCGGGCAGCTTCAGCGTCACCGCGGGGCCGCCCAGGGTCGGCACCCTGATCTCGCCGCCGAGCGCCGCCTCGTCGAACGTGACGGGCACCGTGACGGTGAGGTTGTCGTCCTTGCGGCCGAACACCGGGTGGGCGTCGACGTGCACGACGACGTACAGGTCGCCGTTCGGCCCGCCGCGCTCGCCCGGCGCGCCCTTGCCGCGGAGCCGGATCTTCTGGTTGTCGGACACGCCCGCCGGGATCCGCACCTGCATGGTGCGGGACGACTTGGCGCGGCCGCTGCCGTGGCAGACCTCGCAGGGGTTCTCGGCGATCAGGCCACGGCCCTTGCAGTCCCGGCAGGGATCGGTCAGCGAGAAGCCGCCGCCGCTGCCGCGCGAGACCTGTCCGGTGCCGACGCAGGTCGGGCACACCCGCGGGGTGCCGTTCTTGTCGCCGGTGCCCGAACACGCCTTGCAGGGCTGCTGGCTGGACATCCGCAGCGGGACGGTGGCGCCCTCGATGGCCTCGGTGAAGCTGAGCGTCACCTCGGACTCGACGTCCTGGCCGCGCCGCGGCTGCGTGCGCGCGCCCGCGCCGCCGCCCCGGTTGAACAGGCCGCCGAAGACGTCCCCGAGACCGCCGCCGCCGAAGCCGCCGGCTCCGCCGGCCCCGCCCTGGGCGCCCCCGAAGAGGTCGCCCAGGTCGAAGTTGAACGAACCGCCCGCACCCGGGCCGCCCGCTCGGAAGCCGCCGTTGCCGAAGAGAGCACGCGCGTCGTCGTACTCCTTGCGCTTCTTCGGGTCGCCGAGGACGTCGGCCGCCTCGGAGATCTCCTTGAAGCGCTCCTCGGCCTTGGTGTCGCCCTTGTTGGCGTCCGGGTGGTTCTCGCGGGCGAGCTTCCGGTACGCCTTCTTGATCTCGGCGTCGGTGGCGTCCTTGGGGACGCCGAGAACCTTGTAGTAGTCCTTCTCGACGAAGTCCTTCGTGCTCATCGACGTCCCTCCTCCCGATCCCGGGTACGGCTATTGATCGTTGTCCTTCTCGGAGTCGTCCGACTCCTCCGCCTTGCCCTGCGCGCCCGGCTGCGGCTCGGCGACGGCCACCCGCGCGGGGCGGATGGTGCGCTCCCCGATCCGGTACCCCGGCTGCAGGATCGCCACGCAGGTCGTCTCGGTGACGTCCGGCGCGTACGAGTGCATCAGGGCCTCGTGGATCGTCGGGTCGAAGGGCTCGCCCTCCTTGCCGAACTGCTGGAGGCCCATCTTGGCGGCGACGGTCTCCAGGGACTCGGCGACCGACTTGAACCCGCCCACGAGCTCGCCGTGGTCCCGGGCCCGGCCGATGTCGTCGAGCACGGGAAGGAGTTCGGTCAGGAGGTTCGCGACGGCGATCTCCTTGACCGTGACCCGGTCCCGCTCCACGCGGCGGCGGTAGTTCTGGTACTCGGCCTGGAGCCGCTGGAGGTCACCGGTGCGCTCACCGAGCGCCGTACGGGCCTGGTCCAGCTGCGCCAGCAGGGCTACGTCCGTAGCGTCCCCGGCCGGGGCCGCCCCCTCCGCCTTCGCGGCGGAGTCGGCGGCCTTCGGCTCCTCGGGCGTGCCGTCGGTGGGGACGTCGGGCTTCTCCTCGAAGCCCGGGGTCTCCTCCGACATCAGGCAGCGCCGCCCTTCGGCTTCTCGTCGTCGACGATCTCGGCGTCGACGACGTCGTCGTCGGCCTGGGCCTGCTGGGCACCCTCGGCGCCGGCGGCACCCGCGGCGCCCTGGGCGTCGGCGTACATGGCCTGGCCGAGCTTCTGGGAGACGGCCGCGACCTTCTCGGTGGCGGTGCGGATCTCCGCGGTGTCCTCGCCCTTGAGCTTCTCCTTCAGCTCGGCGATCGCGGTCTCGACCTCGGTCTTGACCTCGGCCGGGACCTTCTCCGCGTTGTCCGCGAGGAACTTCTCCGTCTGGTAGACGAGCTGCTCGCCCTGGTTGCGGGTCTCGGCGGCCTCGCGGCGGCGGTGGTCCTCCTCCGCGTACTGCTCGGCCTCCTGGCGCATGCGGTCGACCTCGTCCTTCGGCAGCGAGGAGCCGCCGGTGACGGTCATCTTCTGCTCCTTGCCCGTGCCCAGGTCCTTCGCGGTCACGTGCATGATGCCGTTGGCGTCGATGTCGAAGGCGACCTCGATCTGCGGGACGCCACGCGGGGCCGGCGGCAGACCGGTCAGCTCGAACATGCCGAGCTTCTTGTTGTACGCCGCGATCTCGCGCTCGCCCTGGTAGACCTGGATCTGCACGGACGGCTGGTTGTCCTCGGCCGTGGTGAAGATCTCGGAGCGCTTGGTCGGGATCGTGGTGTTGCGCTCGATCAGCTTGGTCATGATGCCGCCCTTGGTCTCGATGCCGAGGGACAGCGGGGTCACGTCGAGGAGCAGGACGTCCTTGACCTCGCCCTTGAGGACACCGGCCTGGAGGGTGGCGCCGATGGCGACGACCTCGTCCGGGTTCACACCCTTGTTGGCCTCCTTGCCGCCGGTCAGCTCCTTGACGAGCTCGGCGACGGCCGGCATGCGGGTGGAGCCACCGACGAGAACGACGTGGTCGATCTCGGAGAGCTGGATGCCCGCGTCCTTGATGACGTTGTGGAACGGGGTCTTGCAGCGCTCGAGCAGGTCGGCGGTCAGCTGCTGGAACTGGGCGCGGGTGAGCTTCTCGTCCAGGTGCAGCGGGCCCTCGGCGGACGCCGTGATGTAGGGCAGGTTGATCGTGGTCTCCGTGGAGGAGGACAGCTCGATCTTCGCCTTCTCGGCGGCCTCGCGCAGACGCTGGAGGGCCATCTTGTCCTTGGACAGGTCGACGCCGTGGCCGTTGGCGAACTGCTTCACCAGGTAGTCGACGACGCGCTGGTCCCAGTCGTCACCACCGAGGTGGTTGTCACCGTTGGTGGCCTTCACCTCGACGACGCCGTCGCCGATCTCCAGGAGGGACACGTCGAAGGTGCCGCCACCGAGGTCGAAGACGAGGATGGTCTGGTCGTCCTTGTCGAGGCCGTACGCCAGGGCGGCGGCGGTCGGCTCGTTGACGATGCGCAGGACGTTGAGGCCCGCGATCTCGCCGGCCTCCTTGGTGGCCTGGCGCTCGGAGTCGTTGAAGTACGCCGGGACGGTGATGACCGCGTCGGTCACCTTCTCGCCCAGGTACGCCTCGGCGTCGCGCTTCAGCTTCTGGAGGATGAAGGCGGACATCTGCTGCGGGTTGAAGTTCTTCCCGTCCAGCTCGATCTTCCAGTCGGTGCCCATGTGGCGCTTCACGGACCGGATGGTCCGGTCGACGTTGGTGACCGCCTGACGCTTGGCGACCTCGCCGACGAGCACCTCGCCGTTCTTGGCGAAGGCGACGACGGACGGCGTGGTCCTGGCGCCCTCGGCGTTGGTGATGACGGTGGGCTCGCCGCCTTCCAGAACGCTGACGACGGAGTTAGTCGTACCCAGGTCGATGCCGACCGCACGTGCCATTTCGATTCCTCCAGCTGACTGACTTGAGTGGAACTGACTCAAGGATGCATGAGGGACGGGTGCGAGTCAACAGACCTGAGTGGAGTCGACTCAACTCTTCGTCCTCGTATCCGCTCAACAGGAGGTCGGGCGCGCGTCATTCCCCGTTCCCGGGACCCGCTCGTGAGAGGGTCCGGACATATCCCATGTTCTCGCCCGGAACCGGAAAGTGTGGATAGATGACGGCGAAGCGCGCGCTGGACGTCAGGCGCACACCGGACGTCAAGCGCGCCCTGGACGTCACCGTGGGGCTCGCGCTCCTCGTCCTGCTGGCCCCGTTGATCGCCGCCGTCGCCCTGTCCCTGACCCTGGGCACCGGCGACACCCGCGCGGTGCTGCGCCGGCGCCCGGTCGCGGGCCGCGGCGGGACCACGTTCACCCTGCTGACCTTCCGCACGAAGAGCCCGCTGGCCTCGCTGCCGCTGCTGCTCCATGTCGTACGGGGCCGGATGTCGCTGGTCGGGCCGTGCCCCCTGGCCCCCGGCCACCGGGAGTCCACCGGCGACGGCCGGCGACGGCTCTCCGTGCGGCCCGGAATGACCGGATTGTGGCAGATCAGTGGACGTTCGGAGCTACCGTGGGAGGAGCGCGAGCTCCTGGACCTCCACTATGTGGACCATCACTGGCTGGGGATGGACCTGGCGATCCTGGCGCGTACGCTGCCAGCAGTCCGTAGACGTCGCAGGGCAGGCGGCACGACGGGCCGGACACCGGCCCGTACGGCAAGGGTTGCCTGAGCGACACAGATCACCGCAAGCTCCGCTACAGTGCGGCGCCCCCAACGGGTAATCTCAGCACGGACTAAATAAGTTACCGCTTAGTAGGCCCTGAGCTGAGGCCCGCCCGAGGAGCCCCACATGCAACTCGCCGCGATCGTCGTGTCGATCGTCATCACGGTGGTAGCCGTCGCGCTGTTCGGCCGCGCCATCGCGCAGATCTACCGCTTCGTGCGGCTCGGTCAGCCGGTGCCCGCGGGAACGCGTACCGGTGACCCCAAGCAGCGCACCATCACCCTGGTCAAGGAGTTCCTCGGCCACACCCGGATGAACCGGTGGGGCGTCGTCGGTGTGGCGCACTGGTTCGTGGCGGTCGGCTTCTTCTCGCTGCTGCTCACGATCGTCAACGCCTTCGGCCAGCTCTTCCAGGCGGACTGGCTCATCCCGATCATCGGCGACTGGCTGCCGTACGAGCTCTTCACCGAGTTCCTCGGCCTGATGACCGTCCTCGGCATCGTCACGCTCATCGTGATCCGCCAGCTCAGCAAGCCGACCCAGGCCGGCCGCAAGTCCCGCTTCGCCGGCTCCAAGACCGGCCAGGCGTACTTCGTCGAGGCCGTCATCCTCATCGTCGGCGTCTGCATCATGACGCTGCGCGCGCTCGAGGGCGTCCAGCACCACGTGACCAGCTGGGAGCCGGGCTTCTTCGCCTCGTACCCGCTGATCAGCGCGCTCGACGGCGCCGACCTGAGCACGATCCAGAACCTCACGTACTTCTTCGCGGCGCTCAAGATCGTCACGTCCTTCACCTGGATGATCACGGTCTCGCTCAACACCAACATGGGTGTCGCCTGGCACCGCTTCCTCGGCTTCCCGAACATCTGGTTCAAGCGCAACTCCGACGGCTCCACCGCCCTCGGCCCGCTGCAGCCGATGACGTCGGGCGGCAAGCCGATCGACTTCGAGGACCCGGGCGAGGACGACGTCTACGGCGTCTCCCAGGTCGAGCAGTTCTCCTGGAAGGGCATCCTCGACTTCTCCACCTGCACCGAGTGCGGCCGCTGCCAGTCGCAGTGCCCGGCCTGGAACACCGGCAAGCCGCTCTCGCCGAAGCTCCTCATCATGTCGCTGCGCGACCACGCCCACGCCAAGGCGCCCTACCTGCTCGCGGGTGGCGGCAAGACCATGGAGGGCGACGAGAAGGCGACCCCCGAGCAGCTCAAGGACGTCCCCGCCGCGGCCCTCGCCGAGGCCGAGCGCCCGCTGATCGGCACCGCCGAGGAGAACGGCGTCATCGACCCGGACGTCCTGTGGTCCTGCACCACCTGCGGCGCCTGCGTCGAGCAGTGCCCGGTCGACATCGAGCACATCGACCACATCGTCGACATGCGCCGCTACCAGGTCATGATCGAGTCCGCGTTCCCGTCCGAGGCGGGCACGATGCTCAAGAACCTGGAGAAGAAGGGCAACCCCTGGGGTCTCGCCAAGAAGCAGCGCGTCGAGTGGACCAAGGAGGTCGACTTCGAGGTCCCGATCGTCGGCAAGGACGTCGAGGACCTCACCGAGGTCGACTACCTCTACTGGGTCGGCTGCGCCGGCGCCCTGGAGGACCGCGCCAAGAAGACCACCAAGGCCTTCGCCGAGCTGCTGCACATCGCGGGCGTCAAGTTCGCGATCATGGGCGGCGAGGAGAAGTGCACCGGTGACTCCCCGCGCCGTCTGGGCAACGAGCCGCTGTTCCAGCAGCTCGGCCAGGAGAACGTCGCGATGCTGAACATGGCGTTCGGCGAGGACGACGAGGACGAGACGACCAAGAAGCCGAAGTCGGCGAAGAAGATCGTCTCCACCTGCCCGCACTGCTTCAACACCATCGCCAACGAGTACCCGCAGCTCGGCGGCGACTACGAGGTCATCCACCACACCCAGCTGCTCCAGCACCTCATCGACGAGGGCAAGCTGATCCCGGTGACGCCGGTCGAGGGCCTCATCACCTACCACGACCCGTGCTACCTGGGCCGCCACAACAAGGTCTACACGCCCCCGCGCGAGATCATGGACAAGGTCCCGGGCCTGCGCCAGCAGGAGATGCACCGCCACAAGGAGCGCGGCTTCTGCTGCGGCGCCGGCGGCGCCCGGATGTGGATGGAGGAGCGGATCGGCAAGCGCATCAACAACGAGCGCGTCGACGAGGCCCTCTCCCTCAACCCGGACATCGTCTCCACCGCCTGCCCGTTCTGCCTCGTCATGCTGACCGACTCGGTCAACGGCAAGAAGAACGAGGGCAAGGCCAAGGAGTCCGTGACGGTCGTGGACGTCGCCCAGCTGCTGCTCGACTCGGTGAAGACGCCGGTGGAGCCGGAGGAGCCGGCCGCGGAGCCGGAGCCGGCGGACGCGTAGGCGCCGGTACGTTCGGTACCTGACGGAGGGCCGCTCCCGCGGATGCGCGGGGGCGGCCCTCCGTCGTCCCCTAGGGGATGTCACAGCTCTGCCGCACTCTCCCCGTAGTCCCCTCGGAGGAGGCGAGACACCGTCAGAACCGGGTACGTTCATGGACGTGGCTGGATTCAGGAACGGACGCGGCCGGGCCGGTGGCCCCCCGCAACAACAACCGCAGCAGGCGCCGTACGGGTACCAGGCGCCCCCGCCGGGGTACCCGCAGCAGCAGCAGCGCCGACCGCGGCAGCAGGCGCCGCAGCAGCAGTGGTCGCAGCAGCAGGCGTACGGGGAGCCGGAGTACTTCGGCGAGCCGCACGCGCCGCAGGGCCAGTACCCGCAGCAGCACTACGCCGCGAACAACCCGGGCCACACCCAGGTCTTCAGCGTCCACGACGACCCGTACGACCCGTACGGGGCCCAGGGCGCCCCAGCCCCCGTACCGAGCGGCCCGCGGCTGCCCTGGAAGGCCCTCCTCAGCGGCATCGTGCTGCGCCCGGCGGACACCTTCCTGCGGACGCGGGACCACGCCGTGTGGGGCCCGGCGCTGATCGTCACGTTCCTCTACGGCGCGCTCGCGATCTTCGGCTTCGACCAGGCCCGCGAGGAGGCGATCAACGCCACGCTGTCGGCCGCCGTCCCGTACGTCCTCCTGACCGGCGTCGGCTTCGTCATCGGCGGCCTGATCCTGGGCGCCGTCACCCACACCGTGGCCCGCCAGCTCGGCGGCGACGGCGCCTGGCAGCCGACCGTCGGCCTGTCCATGCTGATCATGTCGATCACGGACGCCCCGCGCCTCCTCTTCGCCCTCTTCCTGGGCGGCGAGAACGGCCTGGTCCAGGTCCTCGGCTGGCTGACCTGGCTGGCGGCCGGCGCGCTCTTCACGGTGATGGTGAGCCGCTCGCACGACCTGCCGTGGCCGAAGGCGCTGGGCGCGTCGGCGATCCAGCTGGTGGGCCTGCTGAGCCTGATCAAGCTGGGAACAGCACGGGCACCTTCAGTCCCACCGTCACGTGGACCATTCCGCCCGCCGGCGACCCGCAGTCGACGCTCGCGCCCGCCCGCCACGCCC
>NZ_JBSGIW010000008.1:0-131976 GCF_053605265.1 Streptomyces sp. NPDC003943
GGGCCCGTGGCGGCCCCGTCCGCGGCGGCGGTCGCCCGCGCCTGCCGGGACGCCAGCCACTCCGCCGCCCAGTCGGGCACCTCGGTGGCGGCCTCGACCTCTCCCGCGGCCCAGAGCAGCAGCAGCCCCAGCGCGTGCTTGCACGGGAACTTCCGGCTCGGACAACTGCATCTGTACGCCGGACCCGTGACGTCCACGACCGTCCGGTACGGCGTCCTGCCGCTGCCCTTGCACAGGCCCCAGACAGCCCCGGCTCCAGCTCCAGTCCCAGCCCCCGGCCCCGTGCCCGTCCCCGTCCACGGTCCGGGCGTGCCCAGCTTGCTTCCCGCTCTGCGCGACGCGTCGTCAGGAGCCAGTGCCAGCACCTGATCCGACGTCCAGCGCACCCCCTGCTCAGTCATGCGAACGACCGTACGGGCCGCCACTGACAATCGCCCCGGCACGCCTCCCACCTGCGGTTTCCACCGGCCGGGGCCGATTGTCAGTGGCGTGGTGCACCGTGGATCGCACAGCAGGTCGAACGATCTGGAGGGGGACCCATGACCCTGCCCGAAAACTCCACGGAAGCCACGGCGGACGCCGCAGCGGATGCCACGGCGGACGCCGCCGCGGCCCTGCGGCCGCACGCCGAGGACGCCTTCGCCCACGAACTCGCCGCGCTCGCCGCCGCCGACGACCGGCCCCGACCCGCCCGCTGGCGACTCTCGCCGTGGGCCGTCGCCACCTACCTCCTCGGCGGCACGCTGCCCGACGGCACGGTGATCACACCGAAGTACGTCGGACCGCGCCGGATCGTCGAGGTCGCCGTCACCACGCTCGCCACCGACCGCGCCCTGCTCCTGCTCGGCGTGCCCGGCACCGCCAAGACCTGGGTGTCCGAGCACCTGGCCGCGGCCGTCAGCGGCGACTCCACCCTGCTCGTCCAGGGCACCGCGGGCACGCCCGAGGAGGCCATCCGCTACGGCTGGAACTACGCGCAGCTGCTCGCCCACGGCCCCAGCCGCGACGCCCTCGTGCCCAGCCCCGTCATGCGGGCCATGGCGCAGGGCATGACCGCCCGGGTCGAGGAGCTGACCCGCATCCCCGCGGACGTGCAGGACACCCTCATCACGATCCTGTCCGAGAAGACCCTGCCCATCCCCGAGCTGGGCGAGGAGGTCCAGGCCGTCGGCGGCTTCAACCTCGTCGCCACCGCCAACGACCGCGACCGCGGCGTCAACGACCTCTCCAGCGCCCTGCGCCGCCGCTTCAACACGGTCGTCCTGCCGCTGCCCGCGACTCCCGACGCCGAGGTCGACATCGTCGCGCGGCGCGTCGACCAGATCGGCCGCTCGCTCGACCTGCCGGCCGTGCCGGAGGGCGTCGAGGAGATCCGCCGGGTCGTCACCGTCTTCCGCGAGCTGCGCGACGGGGTGACGACGGACGGCCGGACGAAGCTCAAGTCGCCCTCCGGGACGCTGTCGACGGCCGAGGCCATCTCCGTCGTGACGGGCGGGCTCGCACTCGCCGCGCACTTCGGCGACGGCGTGCTGCGGGCCGGCGACGTCGCCGCCGGGCTGCTCGGCGCGGTGGTCCGCGACCCGGCCGCCGACCGGGTGATCTGGCAGGAGTACCTGGAGACGGTGGTGCGCGAGAGAGACGGCTGGAAGGACTTCTACCGCGCCTGCCGCGAGGTGAGCGCGTGACCCGCCCGCCCGCCGCGGGCGCGGCCGGGCCCGGCCCGGCCACGGCCGGGCCGGTCGCCGGCGGCCCGGCGGCCGACGGCCCTCTCGTCCTCGGTGTCCGGCATCACGGGCCCGGGTCGGCCCGGGCCGTGCTCGCCGCGCTCGAGGCCGGGCGGCCCAAGGTGGTGCTCGTGGAAGGGCCGCCGGAGGGGGACGGGCTGGTGGCGCTGGCGGCGGAGGAGGGGATGCGGCCGCCCGTCGCGCTGCTCGCGCACGCGGTGGAGGATCCCGGCCGGGCCGTGTTCTGGCCGATGGCCGAGTTCTCGCCGGAGTGGGTGGCGATCCGCTGGGCGCTCGCGCACGGCGCGGAGGTCCGCTTCATCGACCTGCCGGCCGCGCACACCCTCGCCGCCACCGAGAGCGACACGGCGGGGCCGCGCGTCGATCCGGTCGCGGAGCTGGCCACGGCCGCCGGGTACGAGGACGCCGAGCGCTGGTGGGAGGACGTCGTCGAGCTGCGCGGCCCGGCCGATCCGTTCGCCCCGTTCGAGGCGCTCGCCGAGGCGATGGGCGCGCTGCGCGAGGCGTACGGGCACGGGGGCCACGCCCGCGACCTGGTCCGCGAGGCGTACATGCGGATCCAGCTCCGCGCGGCCCGCAAGGAGTTCGGTGACGACGTGGCCGTCGTCTGCGGCGCCTGGCACGTCCCCGCACTGCGCCGCCGCACCACCCTCGCCGCCGACCGCGCCCTGCTCAAGGGACTGCCCAAGGTGAAGACCTCGCTCACCTGGGTGCCGTGGACACACCGCCGGCTGGCCCGGCGCTCCGGTTACGGGGCCGGCATCGACGCACCCGGCTGGTACGCGCACCTGTTCACCGCCCCCGACCGGCCGGTCGTGCGCTGGATGACGAAGGTCGCCGGGCTGCTCAGGGACGAGGACGTGCCGGTCTCCTCCGCGCACGTCATCGAGGCCGTACGCCTCGCCGACGCGCTCGCCGGACTGCGCGGCCGACCGCTGCCCGGGCTCGGCGAGACCACCGACGCGGTGCGGGCCGTCATGGGCGACGGCTCCGACGTGCCGCTCGCCCTGGTCCGCGACCGGCTCGTCGTCGGCGACGTGCTCGGCACCGTCCCGGACGCGGCGCCCGCCGTCCCGCTCCAGCGCGACCTGGAACGGCTCCAGCGCTCGCTGCGGCTCAAGCCGGAGGCGCACGAGCGCGAGCTCGACCTCGACCTGCGCAGGGAGAACGACGCGGCCCGCAGCCGGCTGCTGCACCGGCTCCGGCTGCTCGGCGTCGACTGGGGAGCCCCGGTTCCCGGCCGCGCGTCGACCGGCACCTTCCGGGAGAGCTGGCGGCTGTACTGGCAGCCCGAACTCCATGTGCAGGTCGCCGAGGCCGGCGTCTGGGGCACCACGGTCGAGGCCGCCGCCACCGCGAAGGCAGAGTCGCAGGCCGTGGCGGCGGGCGACCTCGCCGCCGTCACCACGCTCGCCGAGCAGTGCCTGCTCGCCGGGCTCACCGACGCCCTGCCCGCCGTACTGCGCGCGATCGCCGACCGGGCCGCGCTCGACGCCGACGTCGCCCACCTCGCCCAGGCCCTGCCCGCCCTCGCCCGCTCGCTGCGCTACGGGGACGTACGGGCCACCGACACCACCGCGCTCGGCGAGGTCGCCGCCGGCCTCGCCGAACGGGTCTGCGTCGGCCTCCCGCCCGCCTGCGCCGGCCTCGACGCCGACGCCGCCACCGAGATGCGCGGCCGCCTCGACGGCGTCCACACGGCGATCGCCCTGCTGCCGGACGCCGGGGAACTCGTCGAGCGCTGGGCCGCTGTCCTGCGCCGCCTCGCCGGGCGGGACCGGGTCCCCGGGGTGCTGCGGGGGCGGGCCGTGCGGCTGCTGCTCGACGACGGGCGGCTCGAAGACGACGAGGCGGCGCGGCTGATGGGGCTCGCGCTGTCGCCCGGCACGGCGCCCGCCGACGCCGCCGCGTGGATCGAGGGGTTCGTCGGCGGCGGCTCCGGCGGCGGACTGCTGCTGGTGCACGACGAGCGGCTGCTCGGCCTCGTCGACGCGTGGCTGAGCGCCGTACCGGCGGACGCGTTCACCGGCGTACTGCCGCTGCTGCGCCGCACGTTCGGCGCGTACGAACCCGGGGTGCGCCGCACGCTCGGGGAGCTGGTGGCGCGGGGGCCCGCGCGCGGCGGGACCGCGGGACCGGCCGCCGCGGCGACACCCGGCTTCGGCACCGCGCTCGACGAGGAGCGCGCCGGCGGCGTCCTGCCCCTGCTCAGGCTGATTCTCGGAACGGAGGTCCGACCATGACCGCGATCACGGACGACGAGCGGCTGCGCCGCTGGCGCCTGGTCCTGGGCGGCGGCGCGGCCGAGGGGACCGGCCGCGCGCTGACCGGGGCCGACGCCGCGATGGACGGCGCCCTCACCGCGCTGTACGACAAGGGGGCGCGCGAGGGGTCGCGCGGCACGGAGCGTTCGGCCGGGCTCGGCGGCTCCGCGCCGTCCGTCGCGCGCTGGCTCGGCGACATCCGCACGTACTTCCCGAGCAGCGTCGTGCAGGTGATGCAGCGCGACGCGATCGACCGGCTCGGTCTCGCCACGCTGCTCCTGGAGCCCGAGATGCTCCAGGCCGTCGAGGCGGACGTGCATCTCGTCGGCACCCTGCTGTCCCTCAACAAGGCCATGCCCGAGACGACCAAGGAGACCGCGCGGGCCGTCGTGCGCAAGGTCGTCGACGACCTGGAGCGGCGGCTCGCGAGCCGCACCCGGGCCACGCTCACCGGCGCGCTCGACCGCTCGGCCCGGATCAGCCGGCCGCGCCACCGGGACATCGACTGGGACCGGACCATCCGCGCCAACCTCAAGAACTACCTGCCCGAGCACGGCACGGTCGTCCCCGAGCGACTGATCGGTTACGGGAGGGCCTCCCAGGCGGTGAAGAAGGAGGTCGTGCTCTGCATCGACCAGTCCGGCTCCATGGCCGCCTCCGTCGTCTACGCCTCCGTCTTCGGCGCGGTCCTCGCCTCCATGCGGTCGATCGCCACCCGCCTGGTCGTCTTCGACACCGCCGTCGTCGACCTCACCGACCAGCTCGACGACCCCGTCGACGTCCTCTTCGGCACCCAGCTCGGCGGCGGCACGGACATCAACCGGGCGCTCGCCTACTGCCAGTCGAAGATCAGCCGCCCCGCCGACACCGTCGTCGTCCTGATCAGCGACCTCTACGAGGGCGGCATCCGCGACGAGATGCTGAAGCGGGTCGCCGCGATGAAGGCGTCCGGCGTGCAGTTCGTGGCGCTGCTCGCGCTCTCCGACGAGGGCGCGCCCGCCTACGACCGGGAGCACGCCGCCGCCCTCGCCGCGCTCGGCGCCCCTGCCTTCGCCTGCACCCCCGACCTCTTCCCGGAGGTCATGGCCGCGGCCCTGGAGAAGCGCCCGCTGCCGATACCCGAGGTGTGACCGTGCGGAAGGGGTACGGAATCCGCACCCGCGACCGTGCGGAATCCGTCGCCGGAGCGCCACCCGGACGGACGTGTGGGCTGTCACTGAGGCCCATATCACACACGGCCCCGATCGGCCCTCACCCGGACGCCCGGCGCGCCGTGAGGCGGGCAACGCCCGCGCCCAGCCTGCCGCGAGAGCGCGAGGGTCCATCGCGCCCGACCCTACGGAACGCCCCCTCGCCCCTACGATCTGTGACCCGTATCACCGCCAGGTTGTGATCTGCGATTTAGGGACCCAGGTCCCACGGGGATAACCTGCGAGACGGACATGCCGCGTCCACGGACACCGTGTACGCCTCCCTAGTGACAGCGCAGTCACGTTGCCCTTCGCGGCACGCCCACGCAGACAACGAACCGCGATCATCTAGAAAAGGGACGCGCGTGGACCTGTTCGAGTACCAGGCGAGGGACCTCTTCGCCAAGCACGGTGTACCGGTGCTGGCCGGTGAAGTCATCGACACGCCTGAGGCGGCGCGCGAGGCCACCGAGCGGCTTGGCGGCAAGTCGGTCGTCAAGGCGCAGGTGAAGGTCGGCGGCCGCGGCAAGGCCGGCGGCGTCAAGCTCGCCGCCACCCCGGACGAGGCCGTCGCCCGCGCGACGGACATCCTGGGCATGGACATCAAGGGCCACACGGTCCACAAGGTGATGATCGCGGAGACCGCTCCGGAGATCCTCGAGGAGTACTACGTCTCGTACCTCCTCGACCGCACCAACCGCACCTTCCTCGCCATGGCCTCCGTCGCCGGTGGCATGGACATCGAGGAGGTCGCCGCCACGACCCCCGAGAAGCTCGCGAAGGTGCCGGTCGACGCCAACAACGGTGTCGACATCGAGAAGGCCCGCGAGATCGTCGCCCAGGCGCAGTTCCCGGCCGAGGTCGCCGAGCAGGTCGCCGAGGTCCTCGTGACCCTCTGGAAGACCTTCGTCGCCGAGGACGCGCTCCTCGTCGAGGTCAACCCGCTCGCGAAGGTCGCCTCCGGTGACGTCATCGCGCTCGACGGCAAGGTCTCCCTGGACGCCAACGCCGACTTCCGCCAGCCCGAGCACGAGGCGCTCGAGGACAAGGCCGCAGCCAACCCGCTCGAGGCTGCCGCCAAGGCCAAGGGCCTCAACTACGTCAAGCTGGAGGGCGAGGTCGGCATCATCGGCAACGGCGCCGGCCTGGTCATGTCGACCCTGGACGTCGTCGCGTACGCCGGTGAGAACCACGGCGGCGTGAAGCCCGCCAACTTCCTCGACATCGGCGGCGGCGCCTCCGCCGAGGTCATGGCGAACGGCCTGGAGATCATCCTCGGCGACAAGGACGTCAAGTCCGTGTTCGTCAACGTCTTCGGTGGCATCACCGCCTGTGACGAGGTCGCCAACGGCATCGTCCAGGCCCTCGAGCTCCTCGCCTCGAAGGGCGAAGAGGTCACCAAGCCGCTGGTCGTGCGACTCGACGGCAACAACGCGGAGCTGGGTCGCAAGATCCTGTCCGACGCCAACCACCCGCTCGTTCAGCGCGTGGACACCATGGACGGCGCGGCCGACAAGGCCGCCGAGCTCGCGGCTGCGAAGTAAGGGACGAGGACTAAACAGCCATGGCTATCTTCCTCAACAAGGACAGCAAGGTCATCGTCCAGGGCATGACCGGTGCCACGGGCATGAAGCACACCAAGCTCATGCTGGGTGACGGCACGAACATCGTCGGCGGCGTGAACCCGCGCAAGGCCGGCACGTCCGTCGACTTCGACGGCACCGAGATCCCGGTCTTCGGCACCGTCGCAGAGGCGATGGAGAAGACGGGCGCCAACGTCTCCGTCCTCTTCGTCCCGCCGGCCTTCGCCAAGGCCGCCGTGGTCGAGGCGATCGACGCCGAGATCCCGCTGGCCGTCGTCATCACCGAGGGCATCGCGGTCCACGACTCCGCCGCGTTCTACGCGTACGCCGTGGAGAAGGGCAACAAGACCCGTCTCATCGGCCCGAACTGCCCCGGTCTCATCACCCCGGGCCAGTCGAACGCCGGCATCATCCCGGGCGACATCACCAAGCCGGGCCGCATCGGCCTGGTCTCGAAGTCCGGCACGCTGACGTACCAGATGATGTACGAGCTCCGTGACCTCGGCTTCTCCTCCGCCGTCGGCATCGGTGGCGACCCGGTCATCGGCACCACGCACATCGACGCCCTGGCGGCCTTCGAGGCCGACCCGGACACCGACCTGATCGTCATGATCGGCGAGATCGGCGGCGACGCCGAGGAGCGTGCGGCCGACTTCATCAAGGCCAACGTCACCAAGCCGGTCGTCGGCTACGTCGCGGGCTTCACCGCCCCCGAGGGCAAGACCATGGGCCACGCCGGCGCCATCGTCTCCGGCTCCTCCGGCACCGCCCAGGCGAAGAAGGAGGCCCTCGAGGCCGCCGGTGTCAAGGTCGGCAAGACCCCGACCGAGACCGCCAAGCTGGCGCGCGCGATCCTCGCGGGCTGAACCGACGGGCTGTCTTTCGCACAGCAGCCCGACGGGCGTCAGCGAGTGGGCCCCGCCCCCTCCCGGGAAACCGGGGGAGGGCGGGGCCCACTCGCGTACACACGCAGCTCAGCATGCAGCTCGGCCGCAGCTCAGCACGGCGCGCCGCTGGTCACATCGCTCATTCGACCTTGGGAACCAGGCGTTCCGGGCCCGGGTTCGGGGCCGTGCGCAGCAGCTGCCGGAGCACCTTGTCCTCCGGGCGCAGCTTCTGCGGGCCGCCGCGGACCGGGACGCCCTCGACGACCTCGCCGGGCGCGTTGACCGGGATGTAGCGGGTCGGCGCGGTGACCACGGTGAAGGCCGTGGCGGCGATCAGCGCCGCCGTCACCCCGAGCACCGCCCGGGTCAGCAGCCGAGACCGCCGCTCGCTGCCCGCCCGCACCGCCCGGGCCTCGGGCAGCGTGGCCGTCGGAGCCTCCGCGACGAGCGCGCCCAGGCGCTGCTGCAGCGCCTCGGGTTCGGCGAGTTCGGGCACCCGCTGCGCGATGACCGTACGGGCGTGCAGCAGCCGGTTCCCGGTCGCCGGTGTGCTCGCCTCGGTCTCGGCCGCCGTCTCCGGCAGGTCGAGGCCGAGCCCGTCGTACAGCAGGACGGTACGGCGGTACGGGGCCGGCAGGTCCAGGAGCGCCCCGAGGAGCGCGCGCCGCGACGCCTCGGTCGGCGGCGCGTCCGGGTGCCGGTGGCGGCGCCGGAAGCGGTGCCAGGGCGACAGCGCGTACTCGTACGCCGCCGCCCGCACCCAGCCCACCGGATCACGGTCGCGCGCGACCTCGGGCCAGTGCTGCCAGGCATGGTGGAAGGCGTGCTCGACGGACTCCCGGGAGAGCCGGCGGCGCCCGGTGAGCAGATACGTCTGGTGGACGAGCCCGGGAGCGGCGTACGCGTAGAGCGCGTCGAAGGCGTCCTCGGGCGTGAGCCCGCCCGCGACCGGCTCCTCGACCGTCGGAACCTCCACCTCCGCGGCCCCGGGGCCGCCGGACCTGGCGGACCTCGCGGACCTGGCGCCACGCCTGGCCCGCCGGGTCGCCCGTGGTGCGGTCGCCTCCGGCCTGGCGGCGGCGGGCTCGCCGGGCCCTGCCGGCGCGGATGTCTCCGATTCCGTGGCGGTCGGCCGGCAGGGGTCGGTCGACGCGGAGGCGTCGGGCTCCGTGGCGGCCGGCTCGCGGGGCTGTGTCGGTGCGGACGGCCCCGTCGCCGTGATGGCCGGTCCGACGGGCCCTGTCGGTGCCGACGCGCCAGGCTCCGCGGCGGCTGCCTCACAAGGCGCCGCCACCTCCGTGGCGGTCGATTCTCCAGCCGCCCACGGCTCCATGGACTGCATCCCCTCGCCGTGCGCCTCGGCACGCTCCGGCGCATTCGAGACGGCCCGGGCAGGACCGGGCTCCCAAGGCTGCTGCGCCCCCTGCGTTCCCTCCACGCCTTGCGCGCCCTTCGTCAGCTGCGCCGTCGGGGCCTTCGGCGGGCGGTCGGCGCCCTTGGCGGCCGGCCGGGGGCGGGTGGCGGCGGGGGCGGGGCGGGCCGGTTTCTCGGTACGGGGCGCGGTGGGCTCCTCGTACACGCCGAGCAGCCTCGCGTACGCCTCGCGCTTGCGCCCCCGCGGGGCGCTGCGGCCGGTCTCCCAGGCCCGGACGGTGGCGCGGGTGACGCCCAGCGCCTCGGCGACCTGCTCCTCGCTCAGCGGGATCGCCTCACGCAGCCGGCGCCGCTCCTTGGGGGAGGGCAGCGCGACGGACGGACTCGTCGGACTCATCGAGGTCGACCTCCCGCGGCGCAGCTCTGGGCGGAAAAGTACATAAACGTATCTTGAGCGACACAACGGCCATTCGCCCGTTACGCGGGCAAACCGCGTGTCGCTGGCAGCATGGCCCCCGTGACGCACCTGACCGCCGAGCAGCGCCCTTCGCCGGCGCCCGACGCCCCGGTCCAGGGCCGCCGGTCGGCCGCCCTGGCCACGGCTTTCGTGCGCGGCGGCATCGCGGCCGGGCTCGGCCTCGGCGCGCTCGCCGTGCTCGTGACAGGCGCCTGGATCGCCTCGCCGTACCCGGACGGCGGGCCCGGCGGCGCGCTGCACACCGCCGCCGGTCTGTGGCTCCTCGCCCATGGGGCCGACCTGCTGCGCCTGGACACCGTCTCCGGCGTTCCCGTCCCCCTCGGCGTCACGCCGCTGCTGCTCGGCGTCCTGCCGTTGTGGCTCGCGCACCGGGCGGTCCGGGACACCCTCGACCCGGGCGACGGGCGGCCGGTGCCGTCGCCGGCCGGGGCCGTGGCGGCGGTCGCCGGGGGATACCTGCTGGTCGCGGCCGGGGTGGTGGTCTACACGGAGGCCGGCGCGTTCCCCGCGGACCTGGTCACGGCGGGCGCCTGGACGCCGGCCACGGTGCTGGCCGCGGCCGCCGCCGGCGCCTGGACGGCGCGCGGCCGGCCGCTGCCGGAGCGGGAACGGTTCGCCGTCGCTCTGCGCGCCACCGGGACCGCGCTGACCGCGCTGCTCGGCGCCGGGGCGGTGCTCGTCGGGGCGTCGCTGCTGTGGCACGTCGGCGCGGCGCAGGCGTCGTTCAACGGGCTCGCGGGGGAGTGGTCGGGGCGGATCGCCGTCACGCTGCTCGTGCTCGCGCTGCTGCCGAACGCCGTGGTGTGGGGCGTGGCGTACGGGCTCGGCCCCGGTTTCGCCCTCGGTACGGGCGCCCTCGTCACCCCGCTCGGCTTCACGGGAGTCCCCGCCCGCCCCGACTTCCCGCTGCTCGCCGCGTTGCCGGGGCCGGGCCCCGGCGGCTGGCCGCACTGGGCGGCCGGAGCCGTGCCGGCCCTCGCCGCCCTCGTCCTCGGGCGCCGCGTGGGCCGCGCCGCCCGCGCCTGGACGGTCCGCGAGACGGCCGTGACCGTCCTCGCCGCGGCCTGCGACTGCGGTGCCGCCGTCGCCGCCCTCGCCGCCGCGGCCGGCGGGCCGCTCGGCCCGGGGCGCCTCGCCGCGTTCGGCCCGGTGTGGTGGCAGACGGGCGGGGCGGCGGCGCTCTGGTTCCTGGCTCTCGGCACGCCGACGGCCTTCGCGGTACGAGGCTGGGGACGGCGCGCGCTGCGCAGGGCCGCCCGGGCGGCCGAGCCCGTACCGGAGGTCGCGCCCGTGCCCGTACCGCCGCCGGTGGCCGCGCGGCCCGAGGACCCCGCGGACGCGGCTCCCGACACCGCCGGCGCGTTGGCCCGGCTCGACGCCCTCGACGCCCTGGACGACGACGGGGGCGACGAGTCGTACGGCTTCCTCCCGGCGTCCTGGGAACCCCCGGCGGGCCTGCCGGTCACGCCGCCCGTCGGCTCGGCGCCGCCGCCGGAACCCGGGCCCGACCCCGCGCCGCTCCTCGCGCCGATTCCCGTCGCGGAGCCGCTGGACCAGCCTCCCGTGCTGGAGCCCCCGGACTCCCCGGACTCCCCGGGCCCCTCTGCCCCGGAGGCTCCGGCCCGGGGCTGACCGCCCGGACGACGCCCGAGCCGCCCCGGCGGCCGGACCGGCTGCTACTCCCGCACCCCGAACGTGTCCTGCAGCGGCTTCGGCAGCAGGTCGTTGCACGCCAGCTGGCTCTGCTTGGTCAGGGCGTCCGCCCGGCACTCGTAGAAGTCGCGGTAGGCGAGGTGCACGGCGAAGCCGCTCGCGACGATCATCAGGGCGACCGAGGCGGTGACGAGGCCGGCGATCGCGGCGGTCTGCTTGGAGCGGGCGGCCGTCGCCGCGGCGACGAGCGCGGCCGGGGACTGCGGGCCCTCCGGGGGCTTGGCCTTGGTGCGGAGGGCGCTGATGGCCCAGTAGGCGCCGAGGGCGCCGAGGAGGAGGGCCAGTTCCTGGACGAAGAAGGAGAAGAAGAAGGCCCACATGCCCGAGAGGACGGCGTAGCGGGCGCGGCGCTGGGCCGGGTCCGTGGGGTCCCAGCGCAGGCCGGGGCCCTGGCCGCCGTCCGGGCCGCCCTGACCGCCGCCCTGGCCGCCGCCAGTGGGCTGGTCGGGGCGGCGGCCGAAGCCGTCCGAGGAGCGGCCGGGCTGGCTGGCGCTCCAACCGGGGCCGGACGCGCTGTCGTCCGAACCTTCCGGGTGCCGCGGCTGCCACGGCTGGTCCGGCTGCCCCTCCGGCGGCGGTGCGAACGGGTTGTTGTCGTTCGTGGACTGGCGCTCCGGCATCTGCTGGACGTCTTCCCTCTGTCTGTCGACGGTCTGTCATACGCGTTCTGGACGCGTTCTGGACGGTATGTCGTACGCGGCTTCGGCCCTCGTGCGGCCCCGGTCCGGCCCGTTCCGGCGGGCCCTCGGCCCCTGACGCTACCGCCCGGTCACGCCCCCGTCCCGTGGGGGCCTTCCGGAGTGCCGGTATCGTTGCTGACGGTCGGGCCCTTCGTAGGGTTCCCCGTATCGAGGGACGCGATTCGTTCGTACGACCGTACAAACACCACGGAAAGAGTGACCGCAGTGGCTGCCGCCCGCCTCGTCGTCCTGGTCTCCGGCTCCGGCACGAACCTCCAGGCCCTGCTCGACGCGATCGCCGCCGACCCCGAGGGCTACGGAGCCGAGATCGTCGCCGTCGGCGCCGACCGCGACGGGATCGCCGGTCTGGAGCGGGCCGAGCGCGCCGGGCTTCCCACCTTCGTGTGCCGGGTCAAGGACTTCGCGACCCGCGAGGAGTGGGACCGCGCCCTGACCGAGGCCACCGCCGCGTACGAGCCGGAGCTCGTCGTCTCGGCCGGTTTCATGAAGATCGTCGGCAAGGAGTTCCTCGCCCGCTTCGGCGGCCGGGTCGTCAACACCCACCCGGCGCTCCTCCCCAGTTTTCCCGGTGCCCACGGCGTGCGCGACGCACTCGCCTACGGGGCCAAGGTCACCGGATGCACCGTCCACTTCGTCGACGACGGCGTCGACACCGGCCCGATCATCGCCCAGGGCGTGGTCGAGGTGCGGGACGAGGACGATGAGGCCGCGCTCCACGAGCGCATCAAGGACGTCGAGCGGTCGCTGCTCGTCGAGGTCGTGGGGCGACTCGCCCACAACGGCTACAGCATTGAGGGACGAAAGGTTCATGTCGGTGAGCACTGACACCGTTAAGCCCATCCGCCGCGCGCTGGTCAGCGTCTACGACAAGACGGGGCTCGAAGAGCTGGCCCGTGGTCTGCACGAGGCCGGCGTCGAGCTGGTCTCCACCGGCTCCACCGCGTCGAAGATCGCCGCGGCCGGCGTCCCGGTCACCAAGGTCGAGGAGCTGACCGGCTTCCCCGAGTGCCTGGACGGCCGCGTCAAGACGCTGCACCCGCGCGTGCACGCCGGCATCCTCGCCGACCTGCGCCTGGAGTCGCACCGCGCGCAGCTCGCCGAGCTCGGCGTCGAGCCCTTCGACCTGGTCGTCGTGAACCTGTACCCGTTCCGCGAGACCGTCGCCTCCGGCGCCACGCCGGACGAGTGCGTCGAGCAGATCGACATCGGCGGCCCGTCGATGGTCCGCGCCGCCGCCAAGAACCACCCGTCCGTGGCGATCGTCACCAGCCCGGAGCGGTACGCCGACGTGCTCGCCGCCGTCCAGGCCGGCGGCTTCGACCTGGCCGCCCGCAAGCGGCTCGCCGCCGAGGCGTTCCAGCACACCGCCGCCTACGACGTGGCCGTGGCGTCCTGGTTCGCCGCCGACTACGCCGCCGCCGACGACTCGGGCTTCCCCGACTTCCTCGGCGCCACGTACGAGCGGAACAACGTCCTGCGCTACGGCGAGAACCCGCACCAGGGCGCCGCGCTCTACGTCGACGGCACCGGCGGCCTCGCCGAGGCCGAGCAGCTGCACGGCAAGGAGATGTCCTACAACAACTACACGGACACCGACGCCGCGCGCCGGGCCGCGTACGACCACGCCGAGCCGGCCGTCGCGATCATCAAGCACGCCAACCCGTGCGGCATCGCGGTCGGCGCCGACGTCGCCGAGGCGCACCGCAAGGCGCACGCCTGCGACCCGCTGTCCGCGTTCGGCGGCGTCATCGCCGTCAACCGTCCGGTGTCGGTCGAGATGGCCGAGCAGGTCGCCGAGATCTTCACCGAGGTCATCGTGGCCCCCGGCTACGAGGACGGCGCGGTCGAGATCCTCGCCAGGAAGAAGAACATCCGCGTGCTGCGCGCCGAGGGTGCCCCGAGCAACCCGGTCGAGGTCAAGCCGATCGACGGCGGCGCCCTCCTCCAGGTCACCGACCGCCTGCAGGCCGACGGCGACGACCCGGCCAACTGGACCCTCGCCACCGGCGAGGCCCTGTCGGAGGCCGAGCTCGCCGAGCTCGCCTTCGCCTGGAAGGCCTGCCGCGCGGTGAAGTCCAACGCGATCCTGCTCGCCAAGGACGGCGCGTCGGTCGGCGTCGGCATGGGCCAGGTCAACCGCGTCGACTCCGCCAAGCTGGCCGTCGAGCGGGCCGGCGAGGAGCGGGCCCGCGGCTCGTACGCCGCCTCGGACGCCTTCTTCCCGTTCCCCGACGGCCTGGAGATCCTCACCGCGGCCGGCGTGAAGGCGGTCGTGCAGCCGGGCGGCTCGGTCCGTGACGAGCTGGTGATCGAGGCCGCGCAGAAGGCGGGCGTGACGATGTACTTCACCGGCACGCGCCACTTCTTCCACTGACCGGTCCCTGATCGGTCGACTGACCGGTCCCTGATCGGTCCGCTGATCGGTCCGCGGGCCCGCGCGACGGCGTGGGCCCGCACAGGTACGGGCCTGCGCAGTGCCGCGGGCGGGCCGCCGGCCTGCTCGCGGCACTCCGCCGACCGGGTGACTCTGTTCTAATGGAACGCTCTTTGTCGGTCGGCGGCTGGTCCATGGGGGCGCGCGGTGTTGGAAGTGCAGAACGGGTCGGCAGCGGTGCCCTCCGCCCGCAGGTCTGCTGACGAGGCCGCCGCCGCGCCGCCGGACGTGGCCGCGCCCGCGCCCGCGCGCGTCCTTCCGTACGCGGCGATCGCCACGGTGCTCGGCGCGCTGTACTTCCTCTACTCCTGGATCCAGTACGAGCGGTTCCGCACGCCCTCCTGGGACCTCGGGATCTTCGAGCAGTCCGTCAGGGCCTACGCGGAGCTGCGCGCCCCGATCGTCGACATCAAGGGGCCCGGCTTCCTCATACTCGGGGACCACTTCAGCCCGGTGACCGCGCTCCTCGCGCCGCTGTACTGGCTGTGGTCCTCCCCGCTCGCCCTCCTCCTCGCGCAGGCCGCGCTCTTCGCCGCCTCCGCCGCGATCGTCGGCCGCACCGCGCAGCAGGTGCTCGGCAGCCGCGCCACGGGCATCGCCCTCACGGTCGCGTACGGGCTCTCCTGGGGGCTCCAGGAGGCCGTCAAGTCCGACTTCCACGAGATCGCCTTCGCCGTCCCGCTGCTCGCCCTGAGCTGCCGGGCCCTGCTCCTCGGGCGCTGGAACCAGGCGGCCGCCTGGGCCGCGCCGCTCGTCCTCGTGAAGGAGGACATGGGCCTGACCGTCGCGATGGTCGGCGCGGTCCTCTTCGTGAAGGGCCAGAAGCGCCTCGGCGCCTCCCTCGCCGCCTTCGGCACGGCCTTCTTCGCACTCACCGTGCTCGTCCTCATCCCGGCCGCCAGCAAGGCCGGGCAGTACGACTACTGGGCCAAGATCGACAAGACCGGCGCGGGTGCGGACGTGTCGGCGCTCGACTCGATCGTCGGCGCCTTCGGCCACGGCGAGAAGTGGGAGATGCTGCTCTTCCTCGTCGGCATCACCGGCTTCCTGTGCCTGCGTTCCCCGCTGATGCTGCTCGTGCTGCCCACGCTCGGCTGGCGCTTCCTCTCCCAGGACCCGAACCACTGGGGCATGTTCTGGCACTACAGCGCCATCCTCATGCCGGTGGTCTTCCTCGCCCTGGTCGACGCGGTCCGGGCCGTCCGCACCTCGCCACGCCCCTGGCTCGTCTCGTACGGGAAGGTCGTCGTCCCCGTCGTCACGGCGATCGCGCTCGTGCACGCCCTGGACATGCCGCTGCGGGAGCTGTTCCGCTCCGAGACGTACGCGACGGACGCCCGCGTCCTGGACGCGCGGCGGGCGGTCGGGGCGGTGCCGGCGGGCACCAGCGTGGAGACGAACGTGACGCTCATGGCCCATCTGACCGGCGACCACACCGTCTACTGGGTCGGCGGCGCGCCGGGCGTCCGCCCCGACTACATCGCGCTCGACCTCGACTCGGGCTGGTCCCAGCCGGTCACCGACCCGGTCGGCCTGGCGGGCCAGCTGCACCCCGGGGCCCGGTACGAGGTGACGGCGCAGCAGGGCCAGTTCGTGGTGCTGCGGCGGGTCTGAGCCGTCGGCGTACGCGCACGGGCGCGTACGTACGCGGAAGGGGCCCGGTTCCTCATGGAACCGGGCCCCTTCGCGCAGGACCGGCAGGGCAGCCGGATCAGGACTGCCGGATCACGACTGCCGGATCAGGACGGTCAGAACTGCTGGCGCTTGAACCAGGCAGCGCCGTCCGCCTTCGAGACGAAGACGATGATCAGGATGCCGAGCACGAGGCCGACGATGCCGGTGGGCAGCGAGGTGAGGCCACCCAGGACGATGAACGCGCCGTACACGATCGTGCAGACACGGACGCCGTTGCCGCCGGACTTGAACTTGGCGGCGAGGGTCATCGAGATGGCGGCGAAGACCAGCACCAGCACGCCCATGCCGATGAACAGGCCCGTGCCGAGGGAGTTGAACGCCTCGGCGTCGGACGTCGACGCCGAGGAGGTGTCGATGTTGCCGATCATGGACGACATCACGACGAGGCCGATGGCGCCGAGCACCTGGAGGCCACCCATGATCCACAGCATCACGCGGGCAGCCTTGACACCGCCCGGCATCTCCATCGGGACGCCGTAGCCGGGGGCGCCGTACGCCGGGGCGGCCGGGTAGCCGTAACCCTGCTGCGGCGGGACGCCCTGGGGGGCCTGCTGCGGGTAGCCGTAGCCGGGCTGCTGGCCCTGCGGCTGCTGGCCGTACGGGTTGTTCGGGTCGCCGAAGCTCATCGAGGAGTTCCTCCGTTGTTTTCCTGCGGGGACGACGCGGCCCGCGCGGAGGAGTGTTCAGCACGTATTTCACAACGTATGAGCGGTTTTGCCCCCCGGCACTGCCCGCGGCTTTGCGCGGATCATCGTCGTCACAATGGCGACTTCTTGTCCAGTCGATAGGCCGCGATACGCGCTGGAGTTGTGCAGTTGCAATCTGCCGCTCCGGTTAGGAGGCCGACGGGCGACGACGGACGGCGAAGGCAAGACCGAATTGGAATCCGGCGGGGGTCATCCGGGAGGATGGCGGCATGAGCGCCCAGATTCTCGATGGCAAGGCCACCGCAGCCGCGATCAAGTCCGATCTGACCGTCCGCGTGGCGGCCCTCAAGGAGCGGGGCGTGACGCCCGGACTCGGCACGATCCTGGTCGGCGACGACCCGGGCAGCCGCAAGTACGTGGCCGGAAAGCACCGTGACTGCGCCGAGGTCGGCATCGCGTCGATCCAGCGCGAACTGCCCGAGACGGCAAGCCAGGAGGAGATCGAGGCGGTCGTCCGCGAGCTCAACGAGGACCCGGCCTGCACCGGTTACATCGTGCAGCTGCCGCTGCCCAAGGGCATCGACGAGAACCGCATCCTGGAGCTGATGGACCCGGCCAAGGACGCCGACGGTCTGCACCCGATGAACCTCGGCCGGCTCGTCCTCAACGAGCCCGCCCCGCTGCCCTGCACGCCGAACGGCGTCATCACGCTGCTGCGCCGCTACGGCGTGGAGATCGCCGGCGCGGAGGTCGTGGTCGTCGGCCGCGGCGTCACCATCGGGCGCCCGATGCCGCTGTTGCTGACCCGCCGTTCCGAGAACGCCACCGTGACCCAGTGCCACACCGGCACCAAGGACCTGTCGGCCCACCTGAAGCGCGCCGACATCATCGTCGCCGCGGCCGGTGTCGGGCACCTGATCAAGCCGGAGGACGTGAAGCCGGGCGCGGCCGTGCTCGACGTCGGCGTCTCGCGCAACGGCGACGGCAAGATCGTCGGCGACGTGCACCCGGGCGTCGCCGAGGTCGCCGGCTGGATCTCCCCGAACCCGGGCGGCGTGGGCCCGATGACCCGCGCGCAGCTCCTGGTCAACGTCGTCGAGGCCGCCGAGCGCGCGGCCGGGGTCCGCTGACCGTGTCCTCCGCCGAAGCCCCCGAGGCCGCGGAGGAGCCGACGGGCGGGGAAGGCGGCGGGGAGGGCGGCGAGGGCACGTCCGCCTCGCGCCGTCACCCGCGGGCGAAGCTCACCACGACGACCGCCCGCCCCGAGGGCGGCGGCCGCGCGGCGCCCGGCGACGCGCCGGCACCGGCCCGGCAGTGGCCGCTGCTCACCGTGCTCGGCATGGCCGCGCTCGGCCTGCTCGTCACCGGCACCGACCTGTTCGCGCAGTCCTTCCGCGTCGGCACCCTGCTGATCGGGGCGGCGCTGCTGACCGGCTCGGTGCTGCGGCGGGTGCTGCCGTCGGTGGGGATGCTGGCGGTGCGCTCGCGGTTCACCGACATGATCACGTACGGGGTGATGGGCGCCCTGATCGTGCTGCTCGCGCTGATGGTGCAGCCCGAGCCGTGGCTGCGGATCCCGTTCCTGGAGGACGTCCTCCATCTGACGGTCAGCTGAGACCGGCGGCCGGCCCGGCATCCGCCGAAGCGGCGACGGCGCCCGTCCTCTCCCCCGTGGGAGGACGGGCGCCGTCGCGTTCAAGGGTCATGTACGTGCCAATGGCGGATCAAGGTCCACCGGGCCCTTGTGGCATGGAGGTGACGGAAGTGACCATTCCGGTACTTGGCCCGTTACCGGAGTGGTCCGGGTGGCAGTGAGCCGCACCACAAGGGGGTGGGGGTGCACAGGGGCCCGGGTCCGATAGCCTGATCGCTGGATATCTCTTCACGTCGAGACATCGATCGATCAAGGGGAGACGTCCAGCACCAGGGGTAAGGGACCCCCACCGCCAGCTGTCTTCTGGAGATCGCCATGACCCGCACTCCCGTGAATGTCACCGTGACCGGCGCGGCCGGCCAGATCGGCTACGCGCTGCTCTTCCGCATCGCCTCCGGCCACCTGCTCGGCGCGGACGTGCCGGTCAAGCTGCGCCTCCTGGAGATCCCGCAGGGCGTCAAGGCCGCCGAGGGCACCGCCATGGAGCTCGACGACTGCGCCTTCCCGCTGCTCAAGGGCATCGACATCTTCGACAACCCCAACCAGGGCTTCGAGGGCGCCAACATCGGCCTGCTCGTCGGCGCCCGCCCGCGCGGCCCGGGCATGGAGCGCGGTGACCTGCTCGCCGCCAACGGCGGCATCTTCAAGCCGCAGGGCGAGGCCATCGCCGCGCACGCCGCGGACGACATCAAGGTCCTGGTCGTCGGCAACCCGGCCAACACCAACGCCCTGATCGCCCAGTCGGCCGCCAAGGGCGTCCCGGCCGAGCGCTTCACCGCGATGACCCGCCTGGACCACAACCGCGCGCTGACGCAGCTGGCCCAGAAGACCGGCTCCTCGGTCGAGGACATCAAGCGCGTCACCATCTGGGGCAACCACTCCGCGACCCAGTACCCGGACATCTTCCACGCGGAGATCGCCGGCAAGAACGCCGCCGAGGCCGTCAACGACCAGGCGTGGCTGGCCGACACCTTCATCCCGACCGTCGCCAAGCGCGGCGCCGCGATCATCGACGCCCGTGGCGCGTCCTCCGCCGCCTCCGCCGCCAACGCCGCCATCGACCACGTCTACACGTGGGTCAACGGCACCGCCGAGGGCGACTGGACCTCCATGGGCGTTCCGTCCGACGGCTCCTACGGCGTCCCGGAGGGCCTGATCTCCTCCTTCCCGGTCACCTGCAAGGACGGCAAGTACGAGATCGTCCAGGGCCTGGAGATCAACGAGTTCTCCCGCGCCCGCATCGACGCCTCGGTCAACGAGCTCGTCGAGGAGCGCGACGCGGTCCGCGAGCTCGGCCTCATCTGAGCCTGCTGACATAGCGTCACCCGACGCCCCCGGCCCATTCGGCCGGGGGCGTCGTGCGTTCTATGCTGGCTCCTCGGTTTCGCCAACTCGGCGGAATATTCGGACAGTTCGGGACCTCGGGGGAGCATTGACACAGTCGTTCGTACCGCACCAGCCAGGTCCGCCGCCGCACGGCACCGCCGCCGTCGACCTGCGCGGCAATCCGAGCGCCAGCGAGGCCACCCGGCTGCTCTGCGCCGGCACATACCTCGACGACGCCTTCCGCGACGACGTCATCGAGCAGCTCTACATCCACGAGGAGCGCGTCACCGCGCCCTCGCTCGGCATCGACGCCGCCCGGGTCCTCGCCCACGCCCTGCGCGCCCGCCGTATCGAACTCGCCTGGTCCGCCGCGATCCTCGCGCTCTGGATCATCGCCTTCCCGCTCACCAAGGGCCTGGCCCTGCTCCTGGCCCTCCCGTACGTCCTGCTGGGCATCGCCCGCTGGATCCGCGGCCGCGCCGCGAACGCGCCGTACTACCGCACCGTCCCCGCCTTCCTCCTGCGCTGGTACGGACGGCTGAGCTTCCTCCAGTCCGCACTGCTCCTCCTCGTCCTCGCCTTCGCCGGCGAGGAGACCCGCTGGGAGTTCCTCAGCGGCCTCGACGACACGAGCGGAGCCTTCGCCCTCGCCGCCGCCGGCGCCGCCGAGGAGCTGTGGGGCATCGGCAGGCTGGAAGCCTGGATCACCATCGCCGTGCCGCTCCTGATCGCCTGGGCGGTGGCGGTGCAGCGCGGCCAGTTCGCCCGCTCGCTCACGCAGGAGCTGCACGCCAAACGCTTCGCCGACCTCGCCGGCGACCCCGCCGAGCAGGCCCAGGGCGCCCGGTTCCGGCGCCTGCGCGACCGGATACGCATCGAGCAGCACTCCCGGCTCGTCATGTACGACTCGGAGAACCCGTTCTGCGGCGCCGGCGAGCCGTACGAGCCCTGGTCGCTCTCCGTCGAACTGCGCCCCCGCAAGGACCTGGAGGGCCGCGCGCCCGAGCCGCTCGACAACAGCGCGATCATGCGGCACATCGTCCCGCTCCTGGAGGGCCTCCGGGTGCCCTCCCCGCACGGCTCCCCGGAGATCCAGGCCGCCGTGCGCGACCGGCTGCGCGCCCTGGAGATCGACGAGGTCGTCTTCCTGCCGGTCGACGGACTGCCGAGCCGCGCCGCCGCCCCGTACACCCCCGAGGGCTTCGAGCTGCACCGCTCCGGCGCGATCGAGGAGGGCGGCGAGACCCGCCGCCACTTCCTGCGGATCCGCGTCGGCGGCTGGGGCGAGGAGGTCGTCACCACGGTCTTCGTCCGCGTCCACACCCAGGGCGGCATGCTGATGCTGGAGGTCGCGCCGCACGTGCTGCGCCCGGTCGACCGGTGGTACCGCGACGCGGACCGGATCGCCCACCGCTACCGGCACAACCACTACTTCGGCAAGGCCGTCTGGGCCCTCGGCCAGACCCCGCGCTCCGCCGGGCAGGCCCTGGTCACCCTGTGGCGGGCCCTCGGCCAGGTCTGGCGGCTCGTCACCGGCGGGCACGCGGGCGCGCTGCCCGAGGGGCCGTTGTGCTCCGTGCGCGAGCTGGGCTCCGACGACGACGCCTCGCTCTTCCAGGAGATGGACATCAGCCGCTACCTGAAGAGCATTCAGGACCGGGTGGCGGGCGGTGTGACCGTCGCGCTGCGCGAGGCGGGCTACGAGACCGCCGAGTTCGAGCAGAGGATCGTGCACGTCGCGGAGGGCGGGACGTTCATCGAGAACACCAAGGGGAACGTCACCATCGGCGACCACAACACCGTCACCAGCAAGAACTTCAACACCGGCACCACCACGAAGACCGGAGGCGACCGTGGCTGACAACGACAACTCCGTGCCCGGCGGCATTCACGTCACCAACACCGGCGGCAACGTCACCATCGGCGACCACAACACCGTGTCGTACACGGTGCAGGGCACCGAGCCCGCCCGCGACCCGCAGCAGGAGGAGCTGCTCCGGGCGATCCGCGAGCTCCGCGCCGACCTGACCCGCGTCGTCGCCTCGGAGCGTACGGCCGCGCTCGACGCCGAACTCTCCGACGCCGAGGACGAGATCGAAGGCACCGGCGCCGCCGGCCCGGGCCGCCTCGCCCGCCTCCGGCAGGCCCTCGCGGACGCCGACGCCCTCACCGGCCTCCTCGCCTCGGGCGCGGCCGTCGCCCAGGCCGTCGCCGCGCTGGTCGGAGGCTGAGATGAGCACGCACGGGGGCGGGGCGTGGTGGAACGACGAGTCGCAGAGCTGGGAGACGGACGCACCGGCGGCACCGAAGACACCGGCTCCGGCCGCGCCCGGGCCGGTGGTCGCGGGCGAGGGCCAGGGGCCGGAGACGGGAACGGCGCCTGGGCGGCCGCCCGTTACCGGTCCGGCGGCCGGGGCTGCGGCCGGCCCCGTCTCCGCACCGGCGCCGGGAGCCGCACCAGCGCCGGGAGCCGCACCCGCTCCGGCGCCCGGCGTGGTGCCCGCGCCCCCGCCCGGCTACGCACCCGGCCCCGCGCCCGTGTCCGACTACGCGCCTGGCCCCGCGCCCGTACCCGGTTACGGCCCCGGGTCCGGCCCCGTGGCCGCCTACGGTCCCGTCGTGCCGCCTCCGCCGCCGTCCTACCTGCCCGGGGCAGCGCCCGCGGCCGCGTCGGCGCCGCGGTCCGGGCCCTCGCGCAACGTGCTCGTGGCCGCCGCCGTGGCGGCGGTGCTTGTCGCCGGGGGCGTCGGGGGATGGTTCCTGTGGGGGCGCGACGGCGGAGGCGGCGGTACGGGGCCGGGGCCGACGGCCGCACCCAGCGTGACCGCGTCGGATGCGCCGTCCACCGGTTCGGACGGGCCGTCCACGTCGGAATCCGGGTCGCCGTCCGCGTCGCCCTCGGAGGGCGCGCCGCCCGCCGGCTTCCGGCTCGTCGAGGACGACGCGGGCTTCACGATCGCCGTGCCCGAGGGCTGGAACCGCACCACGTCCGGGGCGAGCGTGTTCTACAACGCGCCCGACGGGGCCAGCCTGGTGCAGGTCTTCACGATCGACGAGCCGGGCCTGACCCCGTACGAGGCGCTCCAGCAGACCTCCCGGGACCTGGCCGAGAAGAACCCCGGCTACCAGGAGCTCGCCCTCGAACGGACCGGGACGGACGGGAACGAGGCCGAGCTGGTCTACTCGTACGACCGGACGGAGGGCCGCCGGAAGGTCGTCGACCGGGCGTTCACCGGCAGCGACGGCAGGCAGTACGCGGTCCTCGCCGCCGGGCCGGAGACGGACTGGCCCAAGCAGCGGGAGACCATCGACACGGCCCTCAGGTTCTTCAAGCCGGGTTCGTAACCGGGAGCAGGTCCGACAGCAGCTGCTGCGCGAGCTCGCCGACGCCCGCGAGGGTGCGCCGGAGCAGGCCGGGCCCGAAGGTGATCCGGGTCGCGCCGAGCAGACCGAGCTCGGTGAAGGACGGATCGTCGGGCCGGCGCAGGAAGTTGAGCGGTCCGGTGACCCCGGCCGCCCGCAGCGCGGGCAGGTCCGCGGCCGGCGCCAGGATCGGGTAGACGCAGTCCGCGCCCGCCGCCGTGTAGAGGCGGGCGCGTTCGGCGGCCTCGGCGACGGTCCCGCCGTGCAGGTACGTGTCCACGCGCGCGTTCACGAAGAGCGCGGGCCCGGCCGCCGCCCGTACCGCCGCGAGCCGTTCGGCCTGCTCGTGCGGGTCGCGCAGCGGGCGGCCCCGACCGACCCCCGTACGGTCGGAGTCCTCCAGGTTCACGCCGACGGCGCCGGTCTCCAGGACCCGCGCGACCAGCTCCTCCGGCGCGAGGCCGTAGCCGTCCTCGACGTCGGCGGTGACCGGAACGGAGACGGACCGGACGATCCGGGCGACGGCCGCGAACATCTCGTCGGCCGGCGTGTCCCCGTCCTCGTACCCGAGCGCGGCGGCGATGCCCGCGCTGGGCGTGGCCAGCGCCGGGAAGCCGGCCTCCGCGAAGACGCGGGCGGAGGCGGCGTCCCACGGGCCCGGCAGGACCAGCGGGCGGTCGGCGGGCCGGTCGTGGTGCAGGGCCCGCAGGACGTCGGCCGTCATCGCTTGAACATCCCGGCGGTGTAGTGGCCCGGGACCATGCGGGTGGAGACGGCGATCCGGTTCCACGAGTTGATGACCGTGATCGCGCCGATGACGTGCGCGAGCTCCGCCTCGTCGAAGTGCTCGGCGGCCTCCGCGAACACCTCGTCCGGCACGAAGCCGTCCGTGACGACGGTGACGGCCTCGGTCAGGGCCAGGGCGGCCGCCTCGCGCTCGGTGTAGAAGTGGCGCGACTCGCGCCAGGCGGACAGCTGGACGATCCGCTGCACGGACTCGCCCGCCGCGAGGGCGTCCTTGGTGTGCATGTCGAGGCAGTAGGCGCAGTTGTTGATCTGCGAGGCGCGCAGCTTGATCAGCTCGTAGAGGACCGGGTCGACGTGCTTCGACGCGGCGATCTCCAGGCCGACCATGGCCTTGTAGAAGTCCGGGTGCAGCTCGGCGAAGGCGATCCGGGCGGGGTGCTCGTGCGCGTAGCCGGGCTGCGCGTCCTGCGAGTGCTGCGGGTTCTGCGGGGTGCCGTTCACGGTGGTGGTCATGACGATCACCGTACGGTTCCGGTGGTGCCCGGGTATGGTCCATTTCCATGGCAAACGAGTGGGCCACTTTCGGCGCCGACCTGCATCTGGACCTCGGCGGACAGGGCTTGCGCCACGGACTGATGGACGCGCTGCGGGAGGCGGTGCGCAGCGGGCGGCTCGCGGCCGGGACGCGGCTGCCGTCCTCGCGTTCGCTCGCCGCCGACCTGGGGGTGGCGCGGAACACCGTCGCCGACGCGTACGCGGAGCTGGTCGCCGAGGGCTGGCTCACCGCCCGGCAGGGCTCCGGGACCCGGGTGGCCCCGCGGTCCGCGCCGCGCCGCCCGGAGCGGAGCCGTACGGCGGCTCCCGTCGCCTCGCGGAAGGCGGCCGGGACGCCCACGTACAACCTGCTGGCCGGCACTCCCGACCTCGCCACCTTCCCGCGCGCCGACTGGCTCAAGGCGGCCCGCAAGGCGCTGATGGCCGCGCCCAACGAGGCGTTCGGCTACGGCGATCCGCGCGGCCGCATCGAACTGCGCACCGTGCTCGCCGAGTACCTGGCGCGGGCCCGGGGCGTATACGCGCGGCCCGAACGGATCGTGGTCTGCTCGGGTTTCGTGCACGGGCTGATGCTGATGGGGCGGGTGCTGCGGGACCGCGGGGTGCGGCAGGTGGCCGTCGAGTCGTACGGCCTCGACGTCCACTGGGACCTGCTGGCCCGGGAGGGGCTGCGGATGCCGGCGCTGCCCTTCGACGAACGGGGCACCCGGACCGAGGAGTTGGCGGCGATGAGCGGGGCCGGGGCGGTCCTGATGACCCCGGCCCACCAGTTCCCCATGGGCGGCGCGCTCCACCCCGACCGGCGGGCGGCGGCGGTCGACTGGGCGCGGGCCACCGGCGGGCTGATCCTGGAGGACGACTACGACGGGGAGTTCCGCTACGACCGCCAGCCCGTCGGCGCGCTCCAGGGCCTCGACCCGGAGCGCGTCGTCTACCTGGGCACGGCCAGCAAGTCCCTCGCGCCGGGCCTGCGGCTGGCGTGGATGGTGCTGCCGGAGCACCTGGCGGAGGAGGTGGCGGCGGCGAAGGGCGGGGCCGAGTGGGCGTCGCCCGCGACCGATCAGCTGACCTTCGCGGAGTTCCTCGGCTCGGGCGCGTACGACCGGCACGTGCGCGCGATGCGGCTGCGCTACCGGCGGCGCCGCGACCAGCTGGTGGCCGCCGTCGCCGCGGCCTCGCCCGCCACCCGGGTGAGCGGCATCGCGGCCGGTCTGCACGCCGTCCTCGAACTCCCCGAGGGCACCGAGGCCGCCACCGTCAGCTCCGCCGCCTTCCAGGGCCTCGCCGTCATGGGCATCAACCGCTTCCGCCACCCGGACACGCCGGTGACGAAGGACGCGCTGGTGGTCGGCTACGGCACACCGACGGACAGCGCGTGGGCGGGCGCGCTGGAGGCGCTGTGCAGGGTGCTGCCGTAGCGGGCTGCGGAAGAGGCTGAACCGGGCCTCCGCGACTCCGGGGCATCCGGGGCCTGACGCCTCCGCGGCCTCCGCGACTCCGGGGCCTCCGGGCGTCCGGGGCCTCACGCCTCCGGGGCCTCCACGCCTCCGGGGCCTCCGGGGCCTCCGCGCCTCCGGGCCGCCACGCCTCCCTGGGGGCCCCGGCCGAAGCCCTACGCCCGCGCCTCCGCCGGTTGCTCCTCCGGCGCCGGTTCGCCGAACCGGGCCAGGGTCAGCGAGCCCGCCACCGCCACGGCGAAGCCGAGGACCGCCAGCCAGCCGAGGCCCTCGCGGGTCCTGTCGCCCAGCCAGGCCACGCCCACGACGGCCGGGCCGATCGTCTCGCCGAGGACGAGGCCCGCCGTGGCCGTCGTGACCGCGCCGCGGCTGAGGGCGGAGGTGTAGAGGACGAAGGCGGAGGCGCCGGCGAGCAGCAGGGCGTACAGGGCGGGGTTGGTGAAGTCCAGGCCGTCGAGGAGGCGGACGGCGACCTCGACCACGCCGAAGCCGAGGCCGCCGGCGAGACCGAGGACGAGGGCGCGCGGACGGTCGGGAAGGCGGCCGGCGGCCGCGCCGATGCCCAGGACGGCGAGGGCGGCGGCGAGCAGCCCCCATTCGAGCCCGTCGTCGACCCCTTCGTGGCCCTCCCGGCCGGAGGCGAGCGCGAGCATCGCGAGGCCGAGGCAGACGACGCCGACGGCGAGCCATTCGATCCGGCGCAGCCGGACGCCGAGCATGCGCGAGGCGACGACGGCCGTGACGGCGAGGCTGGCGGCGAGGGCGGCGCCGACCGCGTAGATCGGCAGGGTGCGCAGCGCCACGATCTGGAGGACGAAGCCGAGGCCGTCCAGGCCGAGCCCGGCCATGTACCGCCACTGCCGCAGCGCCCGCCACATCAGGGCGACGTCGACGCCGCCGCCGGTGCCGGGCTCGGCGGCCCGGGCGGCGAGGGCCTGGAACACCGAGGCGGTGCCGAAGCAGAGCGCGGAACCGAGGGCACAGATCATCCCAAGAAGCATGAAAGGACCCTAGTGCGTGGGGGATCGGACGACCGGGCGGATGCGGCCGCGGGCGGCCCGCCTACACTGTGCGATCGCAACCCTGCGACAGCAGGACGACGGGGAGGACAGGTCATGCGCAGGCTGAGGTCGAGCACGGTGGTACTCGGCGGAGTGGGCATGCTCGCGGCGACGCTGACCGCGTGCAGCTCGGAGCCCGACCGGCGCTGCATCGACCCGGTCACGTACAAGGAACTCCCCGACTACAAGTGCCACGACGGCGGCGGCAGCGGAAGCGGCAGCAGTTCCTCCACCGGGCGCTACTACTACGGCGGCTCCTCCAGCAGCGGCCGCGTCAGCGGCGGCAGCTTCGACAGGTCCGCCGTCGAGAGCGGCGGCTTCGGCGGCCACCACTCCTCCTCCGGCGGCTGATCCCGCGATGGAGCGCCACACCATCGAGCCCCGCCCCGGCTGGCAGCGGACCGTCGAGGAGCAGGGCCTGATCTACCCGCTGACCCGCTACCCCGACGACTCGCTGCGCCCCTACTGGGACGAGAGCGCCTACTACTCCTTCAGCCTGCCCGAGGTCGAGGCGCTGGAGGAGGTCGTCGAGGAGCTGCACGCCATGTGCCTGGAGGCGGCGGCGCACATCGTCGAGAAGGACCGTTTCGCCGATCTCGGCATCACCGACCCGCGGCTCGCCGCCCGGGTCGCCGAGTCCTGGCGCCGCCGGGCCGAACTCCCCACCGTCTACGGGCGCTTCGACCTTCGCTACGACGGCGCGGGCGGCCCGGCCAAGATGCTGGAGTACAACGCCGACACCCCCACCTCCCTGGTGGAGGCGGCGAGCCCGCAGTGGTTCTGGATGGAGGAGCGCTTCCCCGGCGCCGACCAGTGGAACTCGCTCCACGAGCGCCTCGTCGACGCCTGGAGGCGCCAGGCGCACCTGCTGCCGCCCGGCAGCCCCGTGCACTTCGTCCACTCCGACGGCGACGAGCTCGGCGAGGACCTGATGACCGTCGCGTACCTCCGTGAGACCGCCGAACAGGCCGGCCTCGCCACCGAGGCGCTGTCGGTAGAGAGGATCGGCTGGGACCGCATCGCCGGCCGCTTCGTCGACGACCGGCTCCGCTTCATCCGCGCCTGCTTCAAGCTCTACCCGTGGGAGTGGCTGACCACGGACCGCTTCGGCCCGCACGTCCTCGAGACCCTCGACAACGGCGGCGGGACCGGCTCCACCTGCTGGATCGAGCCCGCCTGGAAGATGCTGCTCTCCAACAAGGCGCTGCTCGCGATCCTCTGGGAGCTGTATCCGGGCCACCCGAACCTGCTGCCCGCCTACCTCGACGGCCCCCGCGAACTGGCCACGACCACGGGCTGGGTGGCCAAGCCGCTCCTCGGCCGCGAGGGCGCCGGCGTCACCCTCCACGAGCCGGGCGACCCCGGCGACCCCGTCGTCCTCCGCGACGACGAACCCTGCTGCTACCAGGAGCTCGCCCCGCTGCCCGACTTCGACGGCAATCGCGTCGTGCTCGGCGCGTGGACCGTCGGCGACGAGGCGGCGGGGCTCGGCATCCGGGAGTCGGCGGGACCGGTGACGGACGAGTACGCCCGCTTCATCCCGCACGTGATCCTCTGACCCGCGCCGCCTACTCCGGTACGTAGTCCCTGAGCGGCGCGGGCCGGAGCCCGGCCGCGTCGGCCGCCGCGAGGGCCCGCCGCAGATCCTGCTCGACCGTCTCGTTGAAGTGCAGCAGGACGATGTCGCCCGCCTTGAGCGCGGGCGTCGGCGGGGTCCACTGGCCCCAGGTCGTCATGTCGTACGTCCACGTCACCACGGCCTTCGCCCCGCACGCCCGCGCGGTGGTCAGCGTGGTCGCGTCGTACGTCCCGTACGGCGGGCGCAGCAGCCGCGCCCCGTCCCCGAACTCGGCGAGCTGCGCCTCGCGCGCCCCGCAGACCTGCGCCTGCTGGCCGGCGGCGTCGAGGGTGGTGAGGTCCGGGTGGTCGACGGTGTGGTTCTCGACGCGGGACGGGCCCTGGTCGAGCAACGTGTGGAAGTAGCCGGAGTCGTAGGCGTACGCGCCCGGCAGCAGGAAGAGGGACGTGGGCACCCGGCGGTCGAGCAGCAGCTTCGCGGCGGCCGGGTCGTGGTACCAGCCGTCGTCGATGGTGATGAAGACGACCGGGTCGGTGGTCTGGACGCGGTTCACGACCGGTACGGGCTCCGGCCAGGCGGCGGCCCGGGCGGGGGCGGGGAGGGCGCTCACGAAGGCGAGCGGGACGAGCGCGGCGAGCGCGCGACGCAGCGCGCGGCGCAGACGGGGTCTCGACATGGCGGCCATCATTGGCCTAGACCAACTGGGGTGTCAATGGGGGGAGTCGGGCACGAAACGGACGTGGACGGTCCGCCCGGAGGCGGGCAGGGCCGCCTCCCGGAGGCGGCCCTCCCGGAGGCGGCCCTCCCGGAGGCGGCCCTCCCGGAGGCGGCCCGTCCGGAGGTGGACCGGACCGCCCACGTCCGTCAGCGCGAACCGTCAGTCCGCCGAGAGCACCGCCCGCAGCTGCTCCAGACCCCAGTCCAGGTCCTCCTTCGAGATCACCAGCGGCGGCGCGATCCGGATCGTCGACCCGTGCGTGTCCTTCACAAGGACGCCCCGGGCCATCAGCTTCTCCGAGATCTGCCGGCCCGTGCCCTTCGCCGGCGCGATGTCGACGCCCGCCCAGAGCCCGCGGCCGCGCACCGCCTCCACGGCGCCCCCGCCCACGAGCAGGCCCAGCTCGGCGTGCAGGTGCTCGCCCAGCTCGGCCGCGCGCTGCTGGTACTCGCCCGTCCGCAGCATCGCGATGACCTCCAGCGCCACCGCGCAGGCCAGCGGGTTGCCGCCGAAGGTCGAGCCGTGCTCGCCCGGCCGGAACACCCCGAGGACGTCCCGGTTCGCGACCACCGCCGACACCGGCACGACACCGCCGCCGAGCGCCTTGCCCAGGACGTAGACGTCCGGCACCACGCCCTCGTGCTCGCACGCGAACGTCCGGCCCGTGCGGCCCAGGCCCGACTGGATCTCGTCCGCCATGAACAGCACGTTCTTCCGGGCCGTCAGCTCCCGCACCCCGCGCAGATAACCGGCCGGCGGGACCAGCACCCCGGCCTCGCCCTGGATCGGTTCCAGGAGCACGGCCACCGTGTTCTCCGTGACGGCCGCCTCCAGGGCGGTCAGATCGCCGTACGGCACGATCTCGAAGCCCGGCGTGTACGGACCGAAGTGGTCGCGCGCCTCGTGGTCCGTGGAGAAGCTGACGATCGTCGTCGTCCGGCCGTGGAAGTTGTTCCCCGCCACGACGATCTTCGCGTGCCCGTCCGGCACGCCCTTCACCTCGTACCCCCACTTGCGGGCCGTCTTCACCGCCGTCTCCACGGCCTCCGCGCCCGTGTTCATCGGCAGCACCATCTCCTTGCCGCACAGCTCGGCCAGGCGCGTACAGAACTCCCCGAACCGGTCGTGGTGGAACGCGCGCGACGTCAGCGTCACCCGCTCCAGCTGCGCGCGGGCGGCGTCGAGCAGGCGCCGGTTGCCGTGCCCGAAGTTGAGCGCCGAGTACCCGGCGAGCATGTCGAGGTAGCGGCGCCCCTCGACATCGGTCATCCAGGCGCCCTCCGCGGAGGCGACGACCACGGGCAGGGGGTGGTAGTTGTGGGCGCTGTGCGCGTCCGCGGCGGCGATCTCGTCTTGCGTCCTCGAAGAACTCGACGTACTCGACACGGGGTCTCCGTTCGTCCTGCGGCCAGGGGCGGGTGTGGTTCCCTTTTCTTATCGTCGCTCGCATGCCGGACGGGGAAACCTGTCGTGACGGCGCGCCCGATAGTCTGGAAACACGCACGGCGACTGGCGTACGGGGAACGAACCCCGGGGGAGCCGTGCGCGGCAGAGCACACGGGATGCCGCCCGCCTGGGCATCACGGGAAACGACAAGAGTCCCGTGCAGATGCCGCCCGCCCCCTGCCTTCGGCGGGTGAGCCCCCATCTCGCATCACGGGAACCCTGACCAGGTCCCGTGCGGATGCCGCACCGGACCTCCATCCCGGAGGAACGCCATGAACCTTCCCGCCCACCACCCGGCCCTCTCCGCCGCCGACCCCGAGCTCGCCGCGCTCGTCGGTGCCGAGGAGCGGCTGCAGGCCGAGACCCTGCGTCTCATCCCCAGCGAGAACTACGTCTCCGCCGCCGTCCTCGAAGCCTCCGGCACCGTGCTGCAGAACAAGTACAGCGAGGGCTACCCGGGCCGCCGCTACTACGAGGGCCAGCAGAACATCGACCAGGTCGAGAGCCTGGCCATCGCCCGCGCCCAGGCCCTCTTCGGCGTCGACCACGCCAACGTGCAGCCGTACTCCGGCTCGCCGGCCAACCTCGCCGTCTACCTGGCCTTCGCGCAGCCCGGCGACACCGTGATGGGCATGGCCCTGCCGATGGGCGGCCACCTCACCCACGGCTGGGGCGTCTCCGCGACCGGCACCTGGTTCCGGGGCGTGCAGTACGGCGTACGGAAGGACACCGGCCTCATCGACTTCGACCAGGTCCGCGAGCTGGCCCTCGCCGAGCGGCCGAAGGTGATCTTCTGCGGCGGCACGGCGCTGCCCCGCACGATCGACTTCGCCGCGTTCGGGGAGATCGCCCGCGAGGCCGGATCCGTGCTCGTCGCCGACGTCGCCCACATCGCCGGCCTGATCGCGGGCGGCGCCCACCCGTCGCCGGTGCCGCACGTGGACGTGATCTCCACGACCACGCACAAGACCCTGCGCGGTCCGCGCGGCGCGATGCTGATGTGCCGCGAGGAGCACGCCAAGGCCCTCGACAAGGCCGTCTTCCCCGGCCTCCAGGGCGGCCCGCACAACCAGACGACCGCCGCCATCGCCGTCGCCCTGCACGAGGCGGCCCAGCCGTCCTTCCGCGACTACGCCCACGCGGTCGTCGCCAACGCCCGGGCCCTCGCCGAAGCGCTGCTCGACCGCGGCTTCGACCTGGTGTCCGGCGGCACCGACAACCACCTGATCCTGATGGACCTCACGCCCAAGGAGGTCCCGGGCAAGGTGGCGGCGAAGGCGCTCGACCGGGCCGGCATCGTCGTCAACTACAACACCGTCCCGTTCGACCCCCGGAAGCCCTTCGACCCCTCCGGCATCCGCATCGGCACCCCGTCGCTGACCTCCCGCGGCCTCGGCGTCGCGCACATGCCGCAGGTCGCCGACTGGATCGACCGGGGCGTGACCGCCGCCGGCAAGGGCGACGAGGACGCCCTGGCCGTCATCCGCGCCGAGGTCGCCGAGCTGATGGCCGCGTTCCCGGCCCCGGGCCTGCCGGTCTAGCCGGACCGGCTCCGCCCGGTCCGAAGCGGTCCGAAGCGGTCCGGGACGGGCGCCTCGCCCGTCCCGGACCGTCACGTGACGTGCGGCTCAGCCCCTGGTGCGGGTCACCGGGATCCACAGCTGGGCGTCGCTGTGCGCCGGGTCGTCCTGCGCCGGGCGGGTGCGCAGGATCTCCGGCCCCGGACGGTACTCGTACGGGTTGGACGGGATCCACTGGGCCGCGACGTCGCCCCACATCTGCTGCAGCGCCTGCGGGAACGGCCCGGTGTTCTCGAACACGGCCCAGGTGCCCGCCGGGCAGTCCAGCACGTCGAGGTCCTCGGGCAGCTCGGCCTCGGCGGTCACCACGGCGTGGTAGTAGTCGAGTTCGCTGCCCTCCTCGAAGCCGTCCCTGACGCCGTCCGGCAGGCGCACGGTCGCCGAGACGACACCCTCCGGGTCCTGGTCCGACAGGCCCACGATCCGCAGCATCGTCTCCGGCGGGATGCTCCGGATGTGCTCGGCGATGTGCGGGTTGACGCCCTGGTGGATCAGCGGGACGCGGGCCTTCTTGCCGACGACCCGGAATGCTTCCTTCTCCACGATGCGGTACCGCATGGTGCTGTTCCCTTCGACGGTGAGGCGGAAGGACAGCCGGGGCTGCGAGTTCAGAGCCGCGCCGGTACGCCTGGCCTCGCCGGGACCGACACCGTGCACGGCGCGGAACGCCCGGGCGAAGGCCTCGCCCGAGGTGTAGCCGTAGCGGATCGCGATCTCCAGCAGGGTCGGCTCCCCGGCCAGCACGTCGGCCCCCGCGACGGTGAGCCGCCGCCGTCGGACGTACTCCGACAGCGGCATCCCCGCCAGCGACGAGAACAGCCGCCGGAAGTGGTACTCCGACGTGACCGTGATCCGGGCCAGCTCGGACACGTCGATCTGCTGGTCGAGGCGACCCTCGACGTACTCCATGGCCTGGTTCAGCCGATCCAGCACTCCCGGCCCTCCTTCCCTTTCGATCACCCACGCTAGGAAGGACCCAGCCTGCCGCACCCGACATCCTGTGCCCGCTCCGATCGGGTGCGGCGGGGCGGTCACGCGGCTTCGGGGAGGCTGGAGGGGTTGGGAGGGTGGTTCCCCCCGGGCTTTGAAGCGGTTACGTCGTGCGCCTCCGCGTCGCGGACGCCCGCGACGCGGAGGCGCGTCAGAGTGAGAGACCTTCCTCGGTCAGGAAATGGCGCAGTTGGCGACCGTGCTGCGGACCCTCTCGCCGGTCGAGAAGTGCCTGACCTTGCACTTGTTGACGCCCAGTCCGCCGTCGACCTGGGCGTATCCCGGCCCGATCACCAGCTGGGTGTCACCCTGGCCGCGGATCGTGTCGTTGCCGGGGCCGCCCATGATGACGCCGGACGACTCGTCGCCGACGGACTTCGGCTCGATGGTGTCGTTCCCGCTGCCGCCGAGCACCCGGCCGCCGAGGTCCACCCGGCTGGTGCGGATGACGTCGTCGTCGTCGTTGCCGAGGACCTGGCCGCCGCCGCGCTCGTACTCGCCCGGCTGGCCCATCACGCTGCCCGTCGTGATGGTGTCGTTGCCGTGGTCCCCGTAGACCGTCGCGCCGTGCTCCGCCGATCCGACGACCAGCGCGGTGGTGATCAGGTCGTTGCCGGCGCCGCCGCGGACCGATGACTCGCCGTTGCGCGGGTAGAGGTTGTTGACCTGGATGATGTCATCGCCGTCGCCGCCGAGCACTTGGGAGTCGATGACCATGCCCTTGACGCGAATGTTGTCGGTGCCGCCGCCGCCGTAGATGATCACGTTCACGACGTCGTTCTCGCAGAGGATCGTGTCGTTGCCCGACGTGCCGTACACGTTTCCGGGTGGGGCCTCGACCCCGTTGACGAAGCACCAGTGCGAGGGCAGGGGATCCGCGGCCGCCTGGGCCGGGGAGGCGGCCAGCGATGCCGTCATGACGACGGACGTGGCGGCGGCGTGCAGGGTGAGACGGACGACGCGGTTCGTGCGTGGCATGGGGAACTCCAGTACGTGGAGGGGGTGGCCCGGCCTGTGCAGTGTGAACCGGATAAAGCGGATAAATGGGGGCGCCGCGCCGGAGTGCGGGCCCCCGTACTCCGTACGCAGGGGAGTGCGCGTGTCGAACCGCTGGAGCGCCCCGCCGCGCCGAGCCGGGGCACCCGGCGCCGTCCACCGCAGCAGCTCGCTCAGCCCTCGTCGACCGCCTCGCGGATCAGCGCCGCGAGGTCCACCGCGCTGGTGTCGTCCGCGCCCGCCGAGAGCCGGCTGCGGGTGAAGGCGAAGGAGAGGCCGCGGCTCGGGTCGGCGAAGGCGATGCTGCCGCCGCTGCCGTTGTGGCCGAACGCGGTGGGCTCGCCGCCCATGGGGGGCAGGTCCATGAAGTAGCCGAGGCCCTTGGCGACGGGCGCGCCCAGGATGCGGTCCGGCTCGCGGGTCTGAAGCTCGTGGAGGAGGGGCAGGCGCCCGGCGGCGATCAGGCGGACGCCGTCGACCTCGTCGAGCAGCGCCGCGTACATCCGGGCCGCGGCGCGTGCCGTGAGGGTCGCGCCGGCCGGGGCGTCGGCGCGGAGGTAGCCGGGGTGGTTGGCGAGCCGGGCGGTGGGCCGCACGTCCTGGTTGGGCAGGGCGAGGAAGAACGGGGCGGCCGCGGGGATGCCGTCGAGCATCTCCTCCCAGGTGCCCGCCTGAATGGGCACGACGCGGCCCGCGTGCGCGTCGGGCACTCCGTAGAACAGGGAGTCCGCGATGCCGAGCGGCTCGGTCACGTACGTGCGCAGCGCCTCGGAGACGCCGAGCCCGGTCACCCGGCGCACCAGCTCGCCGAGGATCCAGCCGAAGGTCCAGCCGTGGTAGCCGGTGGCCGTGCCCGGCTCCCACAACGGCTCCTGCGCGGCGATCAGCGCGCACATCCCGTCCCAGTCGAACAGCTCCTCCAGCGTGATGGCCGGCGGCAGCTGCGGCACGCCCGTGCGGTGGGTCAGCGCGTCGCGGACGGTGGCGCGGTCCTTGCCGTGGGCGCCGAACTCCGGCCAGTAGTGCGCGACGGGCGTGTCCAGGTCGAGCAGCCCGCGCTCGACGAGGACGTGGACCAGCGTCGCCGTGACGCCCTTGCCGGTGGAATAGCTGTGGAAGAGGGAGTCGGACCCCACCGCCTGGCCCGCGGCCCCCTCGCCCGCGTACGCGTCGACGATCAGTTCCCCGTGCCGGTACGCGGCCACCTGCAGGGCCGACTCCCGGCCCGACTCGACCAGCTCCCGCGCCACGGCCTCGACCCGTGCCTGCACGTCCCCCATCACGTTCCCCCTCCGAGCACTTCGCGTGCGATGTGTGTTTCTCGTCTCACGGGGCACAATGCCACGTCCGGTTCCGGGGGTCACACCTGAGAGAATGATGAGCATGGCCTCTGACCGACCTCGTGTGCTTTCCGGAATCCAGCCCACCGCAGGCTCGTTCCACCTCGGCAACTACCTCGGCGCCGTGCGCCAGTGGGTCGCGCTGCAGGAGTCCCACGACGCCTTCTACATGGTGGTGGACCTGCACGCGATCACGGTTCCGCAGGACCCCGCGGAACTGCGCGCCAACACCCGGCTCGCCGCCGCCCAGCTGCTCGCCGCCGGCCTCGACCCGGAGCGGTGCACCCTCTTCGTCCAGAGCCACGTGCCCGAGCACGCGCAGCTCGGCTGGGTCATGAACTGCCTCACCGGCTTCGGCGAGGCGTCCCGCATGACGCAGTTCAAGGACAAGTCCGCCAAGCAGGGCGCCGACCGCGCCACCGTCGGCCTCTTCACGTACCCGGTCCTCCAGGTCGCCGACATCCTGCTGTACCAGGCCGACGAGGTCCCGGTCGGCGAGGACCAGCGCCAGCACATCGAGCTGACCCGCGACCTCGCGGAGCGCTTCAACGGGCGCTTCGGGGAGACGTTCACGATCCCGTCGCCGTACATCCTCAAGGAGACGGGGAAGATCTACGACCTCCAGGACCCGTCGATCAAGATGAGCAAGTCGGCGTCCACACCGAAGGGTCTGATCAACCTCCTCGACGACCCGAAGGCGACCGCGAAGAAGGTGAAGAGCGCGGTCACCGACACCGACACGGTGATCCGCTTCGACCCGGAGAACAAGGCCGGCGTCTCCAACCTGCTCGGCATCATGTCCGTGCTCACCGGCACGTCGGTCGCCGACCTGGAGAAGAGCTACGAGGGCAAGATGTACGGCGCCCTCAAGACCGACCTCGCCGAGGTCATGGTGGACTTCGTCACCCCGTTCCGGACCCGCACCAACGAGTACCTGGACGACCCGGAGACCCTGGACGCCGTGCTCGCCAAGGGCGCGGAGAAGGCCCGGGCGGTCGCGGCGGAGACGCTGGCGCAGGCGTACGACAAGATCGGTTTCCTGCCCGCGAAGCACTGAGTCCCGGGACGCTGGCCGAAACGGTGGTGCAGGCCGCACACTGGCGCCTGCACCACCCGTACACATTTCGACGCACGACGGAGGAGAACGACGTGGGGACCGTAACGCTCGGCGTTTCGATCGCGGTCCCGGAGCCTCACGGCAGCCTGCTCCAGGAGCGGCGCGCGGGCTTCGGGGATCCCGCCGCGCACGGCATCCCGACCCACGTCACGCTGCTCCCGCCCACCGAGGTCGAGGCGGACCGGCTGCCGGAGATCGAGGCGCACCTCGCCGCGATCGCGGCGGTCAGCGAGCCGTTCGCGATGCGCCTCGACGGCACCGGCACCTTCCGTCCGCTCTCCCCGGTCGTCTTCGTGAAGCTCGTCGAGGGCGCCACCGGCTGCGACCTGCTCCAGGAGCGCATCCGGGACGCGGCCGGGCCCGTACCGCGCGAGCTGCAGTTCCCGTACCACCCGCACGTCACCGTCGCGCACGGCATCCCGGACGAGGCGATGGACCGCGCCTTCGAGGAGCTGGCCGGATACGGGGCGGAGTGGACCTGCCGCTCCTTCGCGTTGTACGAGCAGGGCGCCGACGAGGTGTGGCGCAAGCTGTACGACTACGAGTTCGGCAGCGGCCGCACGGTCCCGGCGCCGGCCGCGGCCCCGGCCACGATCACCGGCGTACCGGCGCAGGGCGGCAGCCCGGTCGACGAGCCGACCGCCACGCTTTAGCCGACGGGGCCGCTGGACCCACGGACTGCCGGACTGCCGGGCCACCGGCCCCCGGACTGCCGGATCCCTGGACTGCCGGGCCCCCGGACCGCGGGACCCCACGGGCTGCCGGGCCGCTGGACCCCGGACTGCCGGACCCCCGTCGCTAGACCGGCAGGCGCCGGAACAGCGGTCGCGGCACGTGCCGCAGCGCCGACATCACCACCCGCAGCGCGCCCGGCACCCAGACCGTCTCCGAGCGGCGCCGCAGCCCCAGCTCGATCGCCGTGGCGACCGCCTCCGGCGTGGTCGCGAGCGGCGCCTCCGCGAGCCCCTCGGTCATCTTCGAGCGCACGAACCCGGGCCGCACCACCATCACGTGCACGCCCGTGCCGTGCAGCGCGTCCCCCAGCCCCTGCGCGAAGGCGTCGAGCCCGGCCTTGGACGAGCCGTAGATGAAGTTCGCCCGGCGGGCCCGCTCGCCGGCCACCGACGACAGCACCACGAGCGAGCCGTGGCCCTGCGCCTGGAGGGCCTGGGCGCAGACCAGGCCGGCCGAGACGGCGCCGGTGTAGTTGGTCTGGGCGACCCGGACGGCGGCGAGCGGATCGGCCTCGTCGCGCGTCTGGTCGCCGAGGACGCCGAAGGCCAGCAGGACGAGGTCGATGTCGCCCTCGGCGAAGAGCTTCCCGAGCCGTTCCTCGTGGGACCCGGTGTCCAGGGCGTCGAAGGGCACGGTGCGCACGTCGGCGCCGAGCGCGCGCAGCGAGTCGGCGGCCTCGGTGAGGGCGGGGGAGGGGCGGCCGGCCAGCCACACCGTGCGGGTGCGGCGGGCGATCAGACGGCGGGCGGTGGCGAGGCCGATCTCGGAGGTGCCGCCGAGAACGAGCAGGGACTGGGGCGCGCCGAAGGCGTCCTTCATGGCGTTCACGCTCCTCATAGGGCGAGACGGCGGGCCAGGTCCGAGACGAAGACCGACCCGGGGTCGATACGGGCCCGCAGCTCGCGGAAGTCGTCGAGCCTCGGGTACATCGCGGCCAGCGCGTCGGGCCGCAGCCGCGAGTCCTTGGCGAGGTAGACCCGGCCGCCGGCCGCGGCGACCTCCTCGTCCAGCTCGTCGAGGAAGGCGCCGAGGCCGCTCAGCGAGGCCGGGATGTCGAGGGCGAGGGTCCAGCCGGGCAGCGGGAAGGACAGCCAGCCGGGGTCGGCCTCGCCGAAGCGCTTGAGGACGGCGAGGAAGGACGGGCAGCCGCGGCTCGCGATGCGCCGCACGACCCGGCGCAGGGTCTCCTCCTGGCCGTGGCCGACGACGAACTGGTACTGCACGAAGCCGCCGCGCCCGTACACCCGGTTCCAGTGCGGGACGCCGTCGAGGGGGTGGAAGAAGGCGGGGAGCCGCTGGAGCCGGCCGGTGGCGCGGCGCGGGGCCCTGCGGTACCAGAGCTCGTTGAAGAGGCCGACGCTCGTGCGGCCGAGCAGCCCCTCGGGGACGTACGCGGGGGCCGCCGGCAGCCGCCCGGGGCGGAAGGCGAGGGGCTCGCGGCGGGCCCGGCGTTCGCGGACGGGCAGGGCGTCGTACGGGGCGTGGTCGCCGCGGGTGAGGACGGCGCGGCCGGTGGCGGCGCCGCGGGCGAGGAGGTCGATCCAGGCCACGGAGTAGCGGTAGCGGTGGTCGGTCGCGGTGAGCCGGGCCATCAGGTCGTCGAGGTCGGTGGCGCGTTCGGTGTCGACGCACATCAGGGAGGTCTCGACGGGCAGCAGGCGCAGGGTGACGGAGAGGATCACGCCGGTCAGGCCCAGGCCGCCGGTGGTGGCGTCGAAGAGCGGGGTGCCGGGGACCACCGTGTGCACCTGGCCGTCGGCGGTGAGCAGGTCGAGGGAGACGACGTGCCGGGAGAAGGAGCCGGAGACGTGGTGGTTCTTGCCGTGGATGTCGGCGCCGACGGCCCCGCCGACGGTGACGTAACGGGTGCCGGGGGTGACCGGCACGAACCAGCCGAGCGGCAGCAGCACCTCCATCAGGTGGTGCAGGCTGACGCCCGCGTCGCAGACGACGAGCCCGGCCTCGGCGTCGACGGCGCGGATCCGGGCGAGGCCGGTCATGTCGAGGACGGCGCCGCCGGCGTTCTGCGCGGCGTCCCCGTAGGCCCTGCCGAGACCGCGCGCGATCGAGCCGCGCGAGCCCGGGGCGGCGTACGCGCGGACGGCCGCGGCGGCCTCCTCGTACGTCCGGGGACGGATCACGTACGCGAGGGTGGGGGCGGTCCGGCCCCAGCCCGTGAGGGTGTCGATGTCCGTCACGACGTCGGTCTCGGCTGCCATGGAGGTGACCGTATAGCCGCGAGTGTCGCTTATGCCGGGATTGGCGGGCGGTTCGTCGAAATGGGTGATTAAACGAGTGTCAGGAAAGCGACCCGGCCCGTAGCTCACCTCGGCGCGTCAGAGTCGCCCGTGGCTGTTCGGTGAACCGGGGAGGCGGGCGAGGAGCATGCGATACGGGGACGGTGACGAGGACCGGGACGGGGCCCGGGCCCGGGGCTGGGCCGCGGCCGACCACCGGCTGCTCGCCGCGCTGCGCGCCCACGGGCGCCGCCCCGCGGTGGCCGCCGCCGCCCGCGCGCTCTCGGGCGCCGGCGAACACGCGGCGCTCTGGCTCGCCGCCGGTCTGGCCGCCGCCGCCCTCGACCCGCCGCGCCGCACCGGCTGGCTGCACGGCACCGCCCTGGTCGCCGTCGCGCATCTGACGGGCATGGGCGTCAAGCGGGTGGTACGGCGCCCCAGGCCGCGCCCCGAGACGTACGCGCCGCTCGTCCGCACCGCCGGCCGGCACTCCTTCCCCAGCTGCCACGCCTGCTCCGCCGCCGCGGCCGCCGTCGCCTTCACCGCCCTGCACCCGCCGGCCCGGCACCTCGCCGTCCCGGCCGCCGCCGCGATGTGCCTCGCCCGGCTCGTCGCCGGCGTCCACTACCCGACCGACGTCGCCGCCGGGGCACTGCTCGGCGCGGCCACCGCGACCACGGCCCGCGCCCGGCTCCGCGCCGCCGCCGAGGGGAGGCGACCGTGACCGGGCCCGTCGCCCTGCTCACCGCGGCGGCCGCGACTGCCACGGCCGCCGCGACGGCGGGCCTCGGCCGGCTTCCTGCCGCGGCACCACGCGGAGGCGGTCGTGCCCCGCTCCGTACGCCCGCACCGCGCGGAGGTGGTCGTGCCTGAGCCCGTGAGCGGCACCGCCCTGCTCGCCGCGAGTGCCGCGCCGCCGCCGTCCGCGCTGCGCGTCCGGCGCCGGCCGCTCGTGGTCGCCGTCGGGCTGCTGCGCACCGCGCGGCCCCGGCAGTGGGTCAAGAACGCGCTCGTCGTCGCCGCGCCCGTCGCCGCCGGACGGCTCGGATCGTGGCCCGGCGCGGCCCGACTCGCCCTGGTCTTCGCGCTGTTCACGGCCGCCGCCTCCGCCGTCTACCTGGTCAACGACGCCCGGGACGCCGAGGCCGACCGCGCCCACCCCGTCAAACGGCACCGGCCCGTCGCCGCCGGGCTCGTCCCCGTACCGCTCGCGTACGCCGTGGGCGGGGCGCTCGCGCTCGGTGCGGCGGCGCTCGGCGCGGCGCTGTGCAACCCGGCGACGGCGCTGCTCGTCGCCGCCTACCTGGCGATGCAACTCGCCTACTGCGTACGCCTGAAGCACGTCCTCGTCGTCGACCTCGCCGTCGTCGCGACCGGCTTCCTGATGCGGGCGATGAGCGGCGGGATCGCGCTCGGGATCCCGCTCTCGCGCTGGTTCCTCATCACCACCGGCTTCGGCGCGCTCTTCATGGTGGCGGCGAAACGCTACTCCGAGGCCGTGCAGATGGCGGCCGCCGAGGGCGCGACCCGGGCGCTGCTCACCCAGTACACGACCGGATACCTGCGCTTCGTCTGGCAGTTGGCGGCCGGTGTCGCCGTCCTCGGCTACTGCCTGTGGGCCCTGGAGAGCGGCGGCGTGGCGAGCGGCTCGCTGCTGCCGTGGCGTCAGCTGTCCGTCGTCGCCTTCGTGCTCGCCGTGCTCCGTTACGCCGTCTTCGCCGACCGCGGCACGGCGGGCGAGCCGGAGGACGTCGTGCTGCGCGACCGGCCGCTCGCCGTCATCGGCCTGGTGTGGGCGGCGATGTACGGCATGGCGGTCGCGGACCTGTGAGGTGCCGGTGGATGGGTGCCGGGTCTGCGATTCTGGGATCCGATGCCCGCGCCCGCCCGTGCCTGACCACCTGAGGAGAACGCGTACGCCATGGACTGGCTGACCAAGCTCCCCGTCGTCGGCCCCTGGGTCGTCCGCTTCATGCGCACCCACGCCTGGCACGCGTACGAACGCCTCGACGAGGTGTTCTGGACCAGGCTCGCCGCCGCCATCACCTTCATCAGCTTCCTCTCCCTCTTCCCGCTGATCACCGTCGCCGCCGCGATCGGCGCCGCGCTGCTCACCCCGGAGCAGCTGGACAGGATCGAGACGAAGCTCGCCGACCAGGTGCCCGGCATCTCCGACCAGCTCGACATCGGCGGTCTCGTCGCCAACGCCGCCACGGTCGGGCTCGTCGCCGGTGCCGTGCTGCTCTTCACGGGCATCAGCTGGATCGGGTCCATGCGCGAGTGCCTGCGCTCCGTCTGGAAGCTCGACGGCGTCGACGAGGGGAACCCGTTCGCCCGCAAGGGCAAGGACACCCTCGTGCTGCTCGGCCTCGGCGGGGTCATGGTCTGCTCGCTCGCCGCGTCCTGGCTCGGCTCCACCGCCGTCGGCTGGAGCGCCGACCGGATCGGGCTCTCGCACAGCGGCGCCGAGGGGATCCTCCTCCAGGCCGCCGCCGTCCTGGTGGCCGTCGTCGCCGACTTCCTGATCCTGTCGTACGTGCTGACGCTGCTGCCCGGCGTCGAGCCGCAGCGCCGCGACGTCGTGGTCGCGGCGCTCATGGGCGCGGTCGGCTTCGAGCTGCTCAAGCTGCTGCTCGGCGGCTACATGAGGGGCGTCGCGGCGAAGTCGATGTACGGGGCGTTCGGTGTGCCGGTCGCCCTGCTGCTGTGGATCAACATCTCCGCGAAGCTGCTGCTGTTCTGCGCGGCCTGGACGGCGACCGGCCGGGGGGTCAGCGACTCGGGTTCCCGTCCGCCGCAGGAGCCGTCGGCTCCGTCGCGTCCGTCGGAGAAGCCGTCGTCTCCGTCGCGTCCGTCGGAGAAGCCGGCTCGGGACGAGGGCGACGAGCCGAAGCCCCCAGCGGCCAGCGCCGGTTGACCAGGAACACGGCACCCGCGAGCAGCACCAGCGCGCCGCCCGCGATGGCGAGGGCGATGCCCATGCCGCCCGACCGCTCCTGCACGGCGGCCGCGTGCGCGGTGCCGGCCGGGGCGTTCTTGCCGGGGGCGGGCGTGGTGCCCGCGCTGGTGCCGGGCGCCGGGGTCGCGAGGACCGACCGCGGCGCCACCAGCTCGCCGACCGGCGTCACCTTGCCGGCCGCCGCGAAGCCCCAGTCGAGCAGCCGCGCGGTCTCCTTGTAGACGGCGTGCTGCTCCTTCGACGACGGGTTCATGACCGTGACGAGCAGCACCTTGCCGTTGCGCTCCGCGACACCCGTGAAGGTCGCCCCGGCGTGCGTGGTGTTGCCGTTCTTGACCCCGGCGATGCCCTGGTACGGGGCGACCCCGATGTCGCCGGTGAGCAGCCGGTTGGTGTTCTGGATCTCGAAGCTCGGGCGCTTCTTGTCGCCGGGCTTCTGCTCGCCGGGGAACGCGGCCCGCGCCGTCGAGCAGTACTCGCGGAAGTCCGCCTTCTGCATGCCGCTGCGGGCGATGAGCGTCAGGTCGTACGCCGAGGAGACCTGGCCCGGCTCGTCGTAGCCGTCCGGGGACTTGACGTGGGTGTCGAGGGCCTGGAGGTCCTCGGCGTGCGCCTGCATGTCCGCGACGGTCTGCGGGATGCCGTTGTTCATGGCGGACAGGACGTGCACGGCGTCGTTGCCGGAGCGCAGGAAGACGCCCAGCCACAGGTCGTGGACGCTGTAGGTCTGCTTCTCCTTGATGCCGACCAGGCTGGAGCCCGCGCCCATGCCGGTCAGGTCGGTGGCGGCCACCGTGTGGTTGAGCGTCTTGGGGAACTTCGGCAGCAGGGTGTCCGCGAACAGCATCTTCAGCGTCGACGCCGGGGCCAGCGGCCAGTGCGCGTTGTGCGCCGCGAGCACCTGACCGGTCTCCGCGTCCGCCACGATCCACGAACGCGCGCTGAGCTCCTTCGGCAGCACCGGCGCGCCCGGCAGCAGCTGCACCTGGGTGCCGGGCTGGGCGAGCAGCGCGCCGCCGACGCCCGACATCCGGGCCGGGGGCTGGGGCTGCGGCGCCTTGCCGTCCGCGTGCGCGGGGGCGGCGGCGAGGAAGGGGAGCAGGGTGGCGGCGGCGGTCGCCGCAAGGGCGGCCTTCGCGGTCATCTTCGAAGGGGACACGATCGAGAACGTACATGCCCGGAAGCGCGTTCCGAACCCCGCGGGGCGGTTCGCGGCCGCTCGTCCACCCGTCCGCAGGGGTGTCGGCGGTGCCTCCGTCGCGGGTGGTGATACTGGGGCCATGAAGCTCAGCCGCCCCGTCTCCTGGTTCCTGCTCGCGTTCGGCGTCTGGAGCTGGTTCATTTGGGTAACTTTCGTCAAGAATCTCTGGCACGACGCGAGCGGGCTCGCCTTCGACGACGCCGGCGATCCGACGGCCTACTTCTGGGTGCACCTGCTGCTGGCCGTCACGTCCTTTGTCCTGGGGACGGTGATCGGCGTGATCGGGTTGCGCGGCGTGCGCGCCCTCACGCGCGAGCGGCGGTAGCGCGGGATGCTCCTCGTAGTGGTCCTGCTCCTGGTCCTCGCCGTCCTCGGCGCGGTCCACTGGTACGTGTGGCGGCGCCTGGTGCGCGACGTCACGGCGCCCGGCGGCACGCCCCGCCGCCTCGGCACGGCCGCCGTGATCGTGCTGCCGCTCGTCTCGGTCGCCGCCCTGGTGACCGGCCGCGCCGACGCGCCCTTCCTGCTCCAGAAGGCCACCGCCTGGCCGGGCTTCCTCTGGCTCGCGGTGCTGCTGTACGTGGTGCTCGCGCTGGTGGTGACGGAACCCCTGCGGCCGCTGCTGCGCAGGGCCCTGGCGCGGCGGGAGGAGGCTGCCGCGGCCGCGGCCGCGGCAGCGACCGGGGACCGGGGCGCCGTCTCCGTACCGGCTGACACCCTGTCGGGCGGTCGCGCCGAGGCGGGCGGGACGACTGCCGCGGGCACGATCGCCACGGCGAACGGGACCGCCGCCGCGGGCGGGACCGAGACCGAGGACGGGCCGGCTGCCGCGGGCGGGGCCGAGGGCGGGGCCGCCCCGGCCGAGACCCCCGTCCCGTCCGCGGCCGCCCCCGACCTCTCCCGACGTCTCCTCGTCAACCGCCTCGTCTCCGGCACCGCCGCCGCCGTCGCCCTCGGGACCGTCGGGTACGGGACGTACGGGGTGCTGCGCGGGCCCCGGGTGAAGCGGGTGACCGTGCCGCTGGCCAAGCTGCCGCGGGCGGCGCACGGGTACCGCATCGCGGTGGTGTCGGACATCCACCTCGGGCCGATCCTGGGACGCGCCCACACCCAGCGGATCGTCGACACGATCAACGCCACCCAGCCCGATCTCGTCGCCGTCGTCGGCGACCTGGTCGACGGCACCGTCGCGAACCTGGGCCCGGCCGCCGAGCCCCTCGCGCGGCTCCGGGCGCGCGACGGCGCGTTCTTCGTGACGGGCAATCACGAGTACTTCTCCGGCGCCGACGCCTGGGTCGACCACGTCCGCGAACTCGGCCTGCACCCGCTGCGCAACGCCCGCGTCGAGATCGGCGCCGGCTTCGACCTCGCGGGAGTGGACGACGTGGCGGGCGGCGGCATCGGCGAGGGGCCCGACTTCGAGAAGGCCCTCGGGGACCGGGACCGGTCCCGTACCGCCGTGCTGCTCGCGCACCAGCCGATCGTCATCGACGACGCCGTACGCCACGGGGTCGACCTCCAGCTGTCCGGCCACACGCACGGCGGGCAGCTCTGGCCCGGCAACTACCTCGCCGAGCTCGCCAACCCGACCGTCGCGGGCCTGGAGCGCTACGGTGACACCCAGCTGTACGTGTCGCGCGGCGCCGGCGCGTGGGGGCCGCCGGTACGGGTCGGCGCGCCCTCGGACATCACGGTCGTGCAGCTGGCTTCCCGGCAGGCGTGAGGTGGCGAACAATTACGTATCCGGTGTGACGCAGCGCGCTGTACCGGATACGTACTGTTCAGTCACCGGAAATCCCTGAAATCCCTTATCCCTGGACATATACATGCCCTGTGAAGGTTTACTCTTCCACTTGTGTGGGGCGTGTGATTGGGTGTCGCCATCGCGGCCGCGTGAATGCCGCCGCGGTAGCGGGGTGGGCACGAAAAAAGGGAAGCACGTCTCATGCGGTCGACGGTCCGTCTGCGCATATTGATCACTTGTGGAGTTGTTCTCGCGGCCGGAATCGGCGGCTGGCAATTCCTCCCCTCCGACGAGGAGCGCACCGATCCGATCACCGTCGGCACGACGGACGAGGTCACCTCGCTGGATCCCGCGGGCGCCTACGACGCCGGTTCCTGGGCGATCTACAGCAACATCTACCAGTCGCTGCTGACCTTCAAGCCCGGCTTCGTCACCCCGGTCCCGGACGCGGCCCAGAACTGCCACTTCGTCGGCACGAAGCTCACCACGTACGAGTGCACGCTCCGCGACGACCTGACTTTCTCCAACGGTCACAAGATCACCGGCGAGGACGTTCGCTATTCGTTCGAGCGAATGCTCGCGATCAAGGCGGACGTCGGCCCCGCGCCGCTCTTCCCGACCCTGAAGAACGTCGAGTCCGAGGGCCAGAAGGTCACCTTCCACCTCAACGCCCGTGACGCCACCTTCCCGTTGAAGATCGCGACCGGTGCCGGCGCGATCGTCGACCACACCGCCTATCCGGCGAAGGCGCTGCGCGCGGGCAACGCGGTGGACGGCTCGGGGCCGTACGTCCTCAAGGAGTACGTGGCGGGCGTGTCGGCCCGGCTGGAGCCCAACCCCAACTACCGGGGCGCCGTCACCAAGACCGGCCACACGGTCATCGTGAAGTACTTCAAGGAGTCCGAGCAGCTCGCCGAAGCCTGGAAGACCAAGCAGGTACAGGTGACGCACCGGCAGATGCCGCCGGCGTTCCTCAACGCGCTCGGCGACGAGACGAAGGACGGCACCCGGATCACCGAGGCGGCCAGCGCCGAGATCCGCAACCTGAACTTCAACACCCGCTCCGGCTCGGTGATGTCGAAGAAGGCGGTCCGCCAGGCCGTCGCCGCGGTCATCGACCGCCCGGCCATCGCCACCGGCCCCTACCAGGGCACGGTCGAGCCGCTGTACTCCCTGATCCCGCAGGGCTTCGTCGGCCACAGCACGCCCTTCTACGACACCGACCCGGAGCCGGACGCCGCCAAGGCCAAGCGCCTGCTGCGCGAGGCGGGCGTCAGCACCCCGGTGTCGTTCACCCTCGGCCACCGCAAGGACGCCACGTACGACGCCGAGGCCGCCGAGCTGAAGAAGCAGCTGGAGGCGACCGGGCTGTTCAAGGTGAAGGTCACGTCGGTGGACTGGCAGGACTTCCAGAAGGAGTACGCGGCGGGCAAGTTCGACGCCTACCCCATCGGCTGGTTCCCGGACTTCGCCGACTCCGACAACTTCACCGCCCCGCTCGTCGGCACCGGCAACGCGCTGCACAGCGGCTACTCCAGCAAGACGGTCGACAGCCTGATCGCCTCGACGCAGCAGTACAGCGACCGCGGCCGCGCGGCCACCGACTTCGAGTCCATCCAGTCCCAGGTCGCCAAGGACGTGCCGCTGGTGCCGCTGTGGCAGAAGAAGGACTACGTGCTGTCGACGGAGGCCGTCGCCGGATCGCAGTACCTGACGGACGGTACGGGCATCTGGCGCCTCTGGGAACTCAACTGGATCTGATCCGGCGCACAGGGAAGGGGCCCCGATCCGGGGCCCCTTTCGCGTGCTTCCAGGGCGGGTGCCTCAGGACTTGCGGGTGGGCCGCTTGGGCTTGCCCGAGGCCGCCATCCCCGCCGCCGTCGGCATGAAGTCGGCGAGCAGCTCGTGGGTCTCCTTCACCAGCGGGCGCAGGATCCGGAACCGGGACAGCGAGATGGCCCGGGCGGTGACCGGGGCGAGGCGCTCCACCAGGCGCCGGCTGTTGGCGGCGCCCTCCGAGCGGTCGTACACCCAGAACAGCACCAGGCCCATCTGCTGGAGCCAGAGCAGCCGCGGCAGCGCCTCCCGCAGCTCGGGGTCGACCTTCACCGAGGACCCGGCGATGACCCGCCGGTGCACCTCGATCACCGCCTCGCGCGGGCCCTCCGACTCGGGCGAGAAGGGGCTGAGCGGGCTCCTCGGGTCGGCGGCGTTCTTGAAGAACTGGGCCGCGAACTCGTGGTACGGCGCGGCGATGTCGAGCCAGGCGAGGAGCACCCCGCGGATCCTGGCCGTCAGGTCCTTCTCGCCGCCCTCCAGGATCGGCTCGACGGCCGCCTGGTGCTCCTCGGCGATCCGGTCGTAGAAGCCCTGGACGAGGTGCTCCTTGGAGGAGAAGTAGTAGTACGCGTTGCCGACCGAGACCCCGGCCTCCTGGGCGATGGCCCGCATCGTGGTCTTGTCGTAGCCGCGCTCCTGGAACAGCCGGAGCGCGGTCTCCAGGATGAGCGCGCGCGTCTGCTCGCTCTTGGGCGCCTTGGCGGCCTTCCCGTCCTGCTTCTCGGCGTGCTTCTCATCCATCGCGTCCTCCACGGGGCCCGAGCCTAGCCGGACGAGCTGTGTGTCCCGTAACGCCCGCTGTCCAGGGGGCAGGAGCAGGGGTCCGGACTCCCGGATCCTTCTAGGGTGTCGAGCCATGACACTCGCTCATGACGTGGCCGGCGACGGCCCCTCCACCGTGCTGCTGCTCCACTCCGGCGTCTGCGACCGGCGCATGTGGGACGCCCAGTTCGGCGCCCTGGCCGAGGCCGGGCACCGGGTGGTCCGCTGCGACCTGCGCGGCTTCGGCGACAGCCCCGTCGACCGCCCGCACCTGCACGCCGACGACGTGGCCGAGCTGCTCGACGGGCTCGGCGTCGAACTGGCCGCCCTCGTCGGCTCCTCCTTCGGCGGCGAGGTTGCCCTGGAGTTCGCCGTCCGCCACCCCGGCCGCGCCACGGCGCTCGCCCTGCTCTGCGCCGCCGCCCCGGTCGGCCACCAGGCCGGCCCCGAACTCCGCGCCTTCTTCGGTCAGGAGAACGCCCTCCTCGAAGCCGGCGACCTCGACGCGGCCGCGGACCTCAACGCCCGGTTCTGGCTCGGCCCCGAGGCCGGCGACGACACCCGCGCCCTCGTCCGGCGGATGCAGCGCCGCGCCTTCGAGCTCCAGCTCGCCGCCGCCGAGGAGCACGAGGCCCGCCCGGCGGGCGTCACCGAGGCGGACCTCGCGGCGGTGGACGTGCCCGTGCTCGCCGTCACCGGCGCCCACGACCTCCCGGACTTCCGCGTCCTCGCCGACCGGCTCGCCGAGCTCATCCCGCGGACGCGCCGGCTCGACCTGGACTGGGCGGGCCATCTCCCGGCCCTGGAGCGCCCGGAGGAGACCTCGGCCCTCCTCGCCGGCTTCCTCCGCTGACCTCGGCGACCACGGCGCGCTCCAGGAGTGCTCCAGAGCGCTCCTGGAAGGCCCCAGGAGCGCCCTAGGCCGCCTTGAACCTCCGCACCCCCGGTACGAGCGCCGTCCCCAGGCAGCAGCCGCCCACCGCCACCGCCGCGGCCACCAGGGCCGGTTCGGGCCCCCAGTGCGCGGTGACGATCGGGGCGAGAACGTAGCCCAGCGGCATCGCGGCCAGCGACAGCAGCCAGTCGTACGAGGTGACCCGGGCCAGCGCGTGCTCGGGCACCGCCCGCTGGACGGCCGTCTCCCAGACCGGGGTCAGGAAGCCGAGGCCCGCCATCGCGACCCCGTACGATCCGATGACGACCGGCCCGGGCGCCCCGTACGCCAGGAGCAGCAGCGGCACCGCGTACGTGGCGAGGCCCATGTTCGCGGCCAGGATCGGGCGCCGGGGACGGACCCGGTCGGCGAGCAGCGAACCGAGCAGCAGCCCGATCGCGCCCGCCTGGAGGAAGGCCGCCCAGGCCAGCTCGCCGCCGAGCCGGTGCAGGGCGATGGCCGGGCCGAGCGTCATCAGTACCGCGGCGGCGCCGTTCCAGGCGCTGTGCCCGACGAGGCTGGTCCAGTACCAGTCCCGGGTGCGGACCTCCTGCCAGCCCTCCTTCAGATCGGCGAGCACCGAACGTCGGGCGGGGGCGGTTATCCGGGTGATCCGCACCGCGCACAGCAGCGCCGCGCTCACCGCGAAGCTCGCCGAGTCCAGGACGAAGGCCCATCCCGGGCCCACCGTCACGATCAGCGTCCCGGCGAGCGCCGGCCCGCCGACCCGGCTCGCGCTGTACGCCACGGCCATCGCCGCGTTGGCCCGCTGCAGCGCCTCCGCCGGCACCGTGCCCTTGACCAGCGGCGCGGACGTCGGCTGCGCGAAGGCCCCGGCCGCGCCCCCGGCCACCCCTGCCGCGGCGATCACCGCGAGCGAGGGCGAATCACCCAACAGCTGCATGCCGACGCACAGTTGGCTCACGCAGCGGACCAGGTCCATGGCGAGCGCGACCGTCCGCGCGTCGAACCGGTCGCCGACGACGCCGCCCAGTGGCAGCAGGAGCAGCTTGGGCACCATCGAGCAGGCGAGCACGAGCGCGAGCGCCGAGGTGGAGCCGGTCGCCTTCAGGACGGCGAGGGCGAGGGCGGCGGGGATGAGGGCGTCGCCGACCAGGGAGAGGGTGCGGCCGACGAAGAGCAGCCGGAACGAGCGCAGGCGAAGGGGATGCATGACGCCGAGAGTATTTCGGCACCGAATAATTCGTCAACGAAATACTTGGTGCCGAAACACTTCCAGGGTCCGAGGCCGCCCCGCCGACGTACGATCAATCCATGGCACCCACCGAGGAGACCCCGCAGGACTGGACCGACGGGCACGTGGCCCGCTGGCAGCCCGTGCTGCCCGACCTCGACCCGCTCGTCGAGGGCGCCGTCACCCGGATGAAGAAGCTCTCCGTCCACCTCCGCCGGGTGCGCGAGCAGTCCCTCGTCGACTTCGACCTCGAACGCCACGAGTTCGACACGCTCCACAAGCTGGCCGGCCGCGGCGGCAGCGCCGCCCCCTCCGACCTCGCCCAGGACCTCGACCTCGCCCCGGCCTCCGTCTCCGGCCGCCTCGACGCCCTGGAGAAGCGCGGCTTCGTCCGCCGCACCCCGTCCACCACCGACCGCCGCCGCGTGATCGTGGAACTCACGGCCTCGGGACGCGAGACCTGGCTCGGCGCGATGGACGTCCTCGGCCACGAGGAGGAGCGCCTCCTCGGCGTCCTCACCCCCGAGGAGCGCACCACCCTCAACGACCTCCTCCGCCGCGTCATGCTCACCGCCGAGGAGGGTCACACCGGCGACGCCGCCTGGCACGGCTGAGGTGACGTTCGATCACATGCTGAGCGAGCGCGCGAAGTTCAGCTGGCCCATGACCCAGTGAATGGTGTCCGGCCCGGTCGCCGGGATCATCGTCGCGTGGTGCCGGCCGCCGCTCGTCACCGTGACCTGGATGAAGCCGGTCGTCTGCTTCTCCTTCATCAGCAGGAAGAGCAGGCCGAGCAGACAGAACAGGAAGAAGACGACCGCGAGCACGACCGCCACCGTCGGCATCTTCTCCTCGGTCCGCGACATGTCCATCGCGTTCCACACCGCGCCCTTCAGCGGCATCGGCCCGGCCGGCGTGAGGATCTGGTCGCCGACCACCGTGATGTCCCCGAGCGAGAGCACCGGAGCCCCCGCGCCCATGCCCGGCGCGCCCATGCCCGGCGCGCCCATCGGCATCTGCGCCGGTACCGGCGGGTACTGCGGCGGCACCGGCGCGCCGGCCGGCTGCTGGCCGCCCGGCCCCCACTCGTAACCCCCGGCAGCCCCGGTGTCCTCGGCCTTGTAAGGGTTCGGCTCGCTCATCAGTCCCCGTCCTCCATCTGCGTACACACGCGAAAGCCCGCCTCTGCACGTCGCAGCGTACAGAAGCGGGCTTTCGCGCAATGACCAGGTGTCAGAAGCGACGCGTGATCAGCGCGCGCTTCACTTCCTGGATCGCCTTCGTGACCTCGATGCCACGCGGGCAGGCGTCCGTGCAGTTGAACGTCGTGCGGCAACGCCACACGCCGTCCTTGTCGTTCAGGATCTCCAGGCGCTGCTCGCCCGCCTCGTCACGCGAGTCGAAGATGAAGCGGTGCGCGTTGACGATCGCGGCCGGGCCGAAGTACTGGCCGTCGTTCCAGAAGACCGGGCAGGACGACGTGCACGCGGCGCACAGGATGCACTTGGTGGTGTCGTCGAAGCGCTCGCGGTCCTCGGCGGACTGCAGGCGCTCGCGGGTCGGCTCGTTGCCCTTGGTGACCAGGAACGGCATGACGTCCCGGTACGCCTGGAAGAAGGGCTCCATGTCGACCACGAGGTCCTTCATCACCGTGAGGCCCTTGATGGCCTCGACGGTGATCGGCTTCTCGGGGTTGATGTCCTTGATCAGCGTCTTGCAGGCGAGCCTGTTCTTGCCGTTGATCCGCATCGCGTCCGAGCCGCAGATGCCGTGCGCGCAGGAGCGGCGGAAGGTCAGCGTGCCGTCGATGTCCCACTTGATCTTGTGGAGACCGTCGAGCACGCGCTCCTTCGGGTCGATCTCGATCTGGAAGTCCTCCCAGACCGCCGCGTCCGAGACCTCGGGGTTGAAGCGGCGGATCCGGAAGGTGACCGTGATGTACGGGGACGCGGCGGAGTCCTTCTCCACCTTGTCCAGAACGGGGGTAGCCATCAGTACTTACGCTCCATCGGCTGGTAGCGGGTCTGGACGACCGGCTTGTAGTCGAGACGGACGGTCTCGGAGCCGTCCTCGCCGACCTCGCGGTACGCCATGGTGTGGCGCATGAAGTTGACGTCGTCGCGGTTCGGGTAGTCCTCGCGGTAGTGACCGCCGCGGGACTCCTTGCGCGCCAGGGCCGAGACGGCCATGACCTCGGCCAGCTCGAGCAGGTTGCCCAGCTCGATGGCCTCCAGGAGGTCGGTGTTGAAGCGCTTGCCCTTGTCCTGGATGGACACGTTCTTGTAGCGCTCGCGCAGCTCGGCGATCTTCTCGACGGCCGTCTTGATGGTCTGCTCCGTGCGGAACACCATCACGTTCGCGTCCATCGTCTCCTGGAGCTCACGGCGCAGGTCGGCGACCCGCTCGTTGCCCGTGGAGTTGCGCAGGTTCTCGATCTGCGCGACGACCATGGCCTCCGGGTTCTCCGGGAGCTCGACGAAGTCGTGCTTGGCGGAGTACTCGGCGGCGGCGATGCCGGAGCGCTTGCCGAAGACGTTGATGTCCAGGAGCGAGTTGGTGCCGAGGCGGTTGGCGCCGTGCACGGAGACACAGGCGACCTCGCCGGCCGCGTACAGACCCGGGACGACGGTGGTGTTGTCCGACAGGACCTCACCCTCGACGTTGGTCGGGATGCCGCCCATGGCGTAGTGCGCGGTGGGCTGGATCGGGATCGGGTCCGTGTACGGCTCGATGCCGAGGTACGTACGGGCGAACTCGGTGATGTCCGGGAGCTTGGCGTCCAGCTGCTCCGGCGGCAGGTGGGTCAGGTCCAGGTAGACGTGGTCGCCCTCGGGACCGCAGCCGCGGCCCTCGCGGATCTCCGTGTAGATGGAGCGGGAGACGACGTCACGGGACGCGAGGTCCTTCATGACCGGCGCGTACTTCTCCATGAAGCGCTCGCCGTCCTTGTTGCGGAGGATGCCGCCCTCACCACGGGCGCCCTCCGTCAGCAGGATGCCCATGCGCCAGATGCCCGTCGGGTGGAACTGGAAGAACTCCATGTCCTCCAGCGGCAGACCGCGGCGGTAGCACGCGGCCTGGCCGTCACCGGTCAGGGTGTGCGCGTTCGACGTCACCTTGAAGAACTTGCCGGTGCCGCCGGAGGCGTAGATGACCGCCTTCGCCTGGAAGACGTGGATCTCGCCGGTGGCCAGCTCGTAGGCGACCACACCGGCGGAGTGCTTGACGCCGTCGACCTCGGTGATCAGCTGGTCCAGGACGTAGAACTCGTTGAAGAACTCCACGCCCTCCTTGACGCAGTTCTGGTACAGCGTCTGGAGGATCATGTGGCCGGTGCGGTCCGCGGCGTAGCAGGACCGGCGGACCGGGGCCTCGCCGTGGTTGCGGGAGTGGCCGCCGAAGCGGCGCTGGTCGATGGTGCCGTTCGGGGTGCGGTTGAACGGGAGACCCATCTTCTCCAGGTCGAGGACGGCGTCGATGGCCTCCTTCGCCAGGATCTCGGCGGCGTCCTGGTCGACCAGGTAGTCACCACCCTTGACCGTGTCGAAGGTGTGCCACTCCCAGTTGTCCTCCTCCACGTTGGCGAGCGCGGCGGCCATGCCGCCCTGCGCGGCGCCCGTGTGGGAGCGGGTGGGGTACAGCTTCGTCAGCACGGCGGTGCGGCTGCGCTTCGTCGCCTCGATGGCGGCGCGCATGCCGGCGCCGCCGGCGCCGACGATGACGGTGTCGTACTTGTGGATCTTCATGACGTGGATTACCTCAGCCCCGTGCCTAGCGGATGTTCGGGTCGAAGGTGAAGATCACCAGCGTGCCCAGAAGGATGGTGAACACCGTGGCGGTGTACAGCAGGCCCTTGAGCCACAGGCGCGTGTTGGCGCGCTCCGCGTAGTCGTTGATGACCGTACGGAGGCCGTTGGCGCCGTGCAGCATCGCGAGCCACAGCATCAGCAGGTCCCAGACCTGCCAGAACGGGGACGCCCAGCGGCCGGCCACGAAGGCGAAGCCGATCTTGGAGACGCCGCCGTCCAGGAAGAGCTGGATCAGCAGGTGGCCGAGGACCAGGACGACGAGGACGACACCCGAGAGGCGCATGAAGAGCCACGCGGCCATCTCGAAGTTGCCTCGGGTCGCCCGCGGGGTCTTGCCGGTGCGCTTGCGGGGGGCCTCGATGTACGGGGCCGGGTTGTCCACGTCGTAGGCAGCGCCCTCGACGGGACCGATGGCGGAAGTGGTGTCAGCAGACATGTCTGGCGTCAGCTCCCGAACAGTTCACGTGCGGCGTGGCCGAGGACGGGGTACAGCGAGCCCGCCATCAGCACGACCCAGATGCCGACGACGGACCAGAGCATCTGCTTCTGGTAGCGCGGGCCCTTGGACCAGAAGTCCACGGCGATGACCCGGAGGCCGTTCAGCGCGTGGAAGAGGATGGCAGCGACGAGGCCGTACTCGAGGAGTGCGACGATCGGCGTCTTGTACGTCGCCACGACGTCGTCGTACGCCTCGGGGGAGACGCGGACGAGAGCGGTGTCCAGCACGTGTACGAACAGGAAGAAGAAGATGAGGACGCCGGTGACTCGATGAGCCACCCAGGACCACATTCCTTCCCGGCCGCGGTACAGCGTTCCAGCCGGCACGGAAATACCCTCCGGGAGCGGGGATCAGGGCCGGCCGGCTTCGATGTCGGTCTGGCCCGGCCGGGTACGGTCCACCGGCCCCGGTCATCGTAGCGACGACTTGTCGGTTCGCTCGCGCGGGGTCCATAGGTGTGATCAAACAGCCACGGACGGGCTACCACCGTGCGCCGAATCGCCCCCATTCAGCCGCATTGCGGACGAATTCACCGCGCCCGGATCGCGCGTGTGAGCCGGGTGCGGGCCAGCCGGCGCAGTTCCTCGGCGGCGACGACCCGTTCCTCCTCCCTTTCGTTGCCGAGACGTGACCGGATGGCGGCGAGCACCTGGTCGAGCCGCTCGCCCGCCGGCACCCCGTCGAGGCTGATCACGAAGGCGTGCCCGAACCGGGCCTCGTACGCGGCGAGGGCGGCGCCGAGCGCCGTACGGGCGGCCGGCGGCGCGCCCGGGTGCGGCGGGGCCGGGGTCTCGCGGGCCAGGGCCTCGGCGAGATCGGCGCGCCCGAGGTCGTAACCGGCCTCGTCGGCGGCGGCGAGCAGCGCGTCGAGCGTCGGGTACGGGCGGTGCGCCGTCACCCGTTCGGCCCAGCGGTGGCTGCCGCAGCAGGCCAGCAGCAGGGCCTCGGCGGCGGCGGGCGGGTCGGTGTTGAAGCGGGCGAGCCCGCCGTCGGTCAGCCCGTCGTCGCGCCCTGTCGGGTGCCGGGGCGCGGCCTGCTGGGCAGGTATGGCGGGGGGTTCCAGGGTCCGGCAGGGGGCGGCGTGGATGTCGCTGGTCAGCGGGGACTCCGGGGCGAGGCGTGGAGGTACTGGGGGGAAGCAGTGGGGTGGATGTGACTCCACGCTATCGACGGGAAGAGGGAAGTGTCCGACGGATGCGCGAATTTCACCTGGACGAGTGGTTTCGTCGAGGGTGTGGACAGAAGGCCGGAGAAAACCCGGGATGCCGGGGTTCGCGCGATGAGGGAGGATTCCGGGTGATGCGGTACTCCATACGAGGGCCCCGTAGGGGCCCCGCACTGATGGCGGCCGCGGTGGCACTGGTCACCGTGGCGGCCTGCTCGAACGGTTCGTCCGCCGGACCGCCCGCCCCCGTCTCCCCGTCGGGGAGCGTTCCGGGCGGCACGGTCACCGGCTCGGCGGCCCCGACATCGGCGCCGCCGCCGAGCCCGACGCCCACCAGGACGTATCCGCTCTCCACCACACCGCAGGTCATCCCGGCGGTCCGGGCCCACCAGGCGGCCCGCGGCCCCGGCTGGAAGCCCGGACCCGGCGCCGGAGTCGTCGTCGCGGCGAAGGACGAGGGCGCGCTCGCCGACGAGGCCCGGCTGATCGCGGGCGAGCTGGGCATCCCGTACCGCGGCGCGGCCGCCCCGGGCCCCGGCGACGTGAGCCTCGCGCTCGGCGGGCAGGGCGGCAGCGAGTCGTACACGCTCGCCGTCCGGGGCGGCCGGGTGTGCATCACCGGGCCGGGCCAGGCGGGCGTCTTCTACGGCACCCGGACGCTGAAACAGTCCGTCAGGTCGACCGGCGCGATACCCGAGGGCACGGTCACCGACGCGCCCGCGAAGCCGCGGCGCGGCCTGATGGTCGACATAGCCCGCAAGTACTTCACCGCCGGCTGGATCGAGGCCCGGCTGCGCGAGATGGCCGACCTCAAGCTCAACGAGCTCGGTCTGCACTTCTCCGACGACCAGGGCTTCCGCATCGCCTCCGACAGCCACCCCGAGGTGGTGTCGGCCCAGCACCTCAGCAAGGCGGAGGTGCGGCGCATCGTCTCCCTCGCGCAGAGCCTGCACATCGCGGTCGTCCCCGAGATCGACTCGCCCGGACACCTCGGCGCGGTCATCGACGCGCACCCGGACCTCCAGCTCGTCAGCGCGACCGGCCGCCGGCCGCGCGGGACCGTCGACATCTCCAACCCGGCCTCCGCGAAGATCGTCGACGAGCTGCTGCGCGAGTACACGGGCCTGTTCCCCGGCGCGTACTGGCACCTCGGCGGCGACGAGTACGTGGCCCTCATGTCGAGCAACCCCGAGGCGACCTATCCGCAGCTCGCCCGCGCCGCCACCGCCGAGTACGGCCCCTCCGGCCGCGTCCAGGACCTGGCCACCGGCTGGCTGAACGCCCGCGCGGCCGTGGTCCGCCCGACCGGCAAGGCGCTGCGCGCCTGGAACGACGGCTTCTTCACCGGCGGCGTGACCAGCCCGGCCAAGGACCTCCAGGTCGCCTACTGGACCGGCGCCGAGAACGGCGCCCGCACGCCGACCTCGTACCTGAGCGCCGGCCGCAGGCTGCTCAACTACAACGACAAGTATCTCTACTACATCCTCGGCCAGCCCCGCGGGCAGACCTATCCCACCGGCCGCCGCATCTACGCGGAGTGGACCCCCCTCGTCCTGCGCGGCACCACCCCGGTCCCGGCGCGCTACGACGCCCAGGTCCTCGGCGGCAGCTTCGCCGTCTGGTGCGACCTCGCCGGCGCCCAGACCCAGGCCCAGGTGGCCGACGGCATCCGGATGCCCTTGACGGCGACGGCGCAGAAGCTGTGGGACGCGCGGCAGCCGCGCCTGAGCTGGGAGGCCTTCAAGGGGCTCGCGGGCCGGGTGCGCTGACCTCTATGCAGCGGGCGACGGCACTGGCATGATTCCGGCCGCGCAGTGACGAAAAAGCGCCCCTCGGCGCAGTAGGGGAAGTACTGCGTCCGCATCGGTGGCGAGGAGGCGGCCATGACGTCCGCGACGAGCACGAGCCTGCTGGAACTGATCGACCGGGCCGACGAGCGGGGCCTTGCCGCCGCCGGGCTCGCCTGCCTGGACCGGTGTCTGCCCGTGTTCGCGCCCGACCGCGCCGACGTGCTGCGGCCCGTGTGGGCGGCGGTGGCGCGCGGGGACGGCGGGGCCTGGGGCGAGGCCGTGGAGAAGGCGCGGGTCGAGCTCGACGGGGGCGGGGCGCAGGGTGACGCGGTGGCCCCGCTTGTCCGCCGGATGCTCGCCGGAGCGCCCGCCGAGTGGGCCGCGGAGCCGCTGCGGGCCTGGGCCCGGGAGTGCTCCGGGGCGGCGCTCGCGGTGCACGAGCGGTACGACGCGACGGAGGCGGGCCCGCTGTTCGCGGGCGAGCTGCGCCGTCAGCAGGCCGTCCTGGAGTCGGCCGCGCACGGCCCGACCGGGCTGCGCCGGGCCCGGGACCTGTCGACGGAGGGCGGGCGCGTCCTGCGTGCGGTCGTCTCACGCAGGGCGCGCACCGCCTGACCCGCTCAGGCCTCGGGCTCCTCGATCGTCAGCGAGCTGATCGCCTCGGTGATCTGCTGCTCGGCCCGCGCCTTGTCGAGGCCGAGACCCGCGAGCGTGCCCTTGCCGTCCTCGAACTCCAGGAGGGCGAGCAGGATGTGCTCGGTGCCCACGTAGTTGTGGCCGAGCCGCAGGGCCTCGCGGAAGGTGAGTTCCAGGACCTTCTTGGAGTCCGCGTCGTACGGGATGAGCGCGGGCACCTCCTCGACGGCCGGCGGCAGCGTCGCGCCGACCGCCTCCCGCAGCCGCTCCAAGGTGACGCCCTGGCCGGTGATCCAGCGCGCCGCGATCCCCTCGGGCTCGGCGAGCAGACCGAGCGCCAGGTGCGCCGGGACCGTCTTGTCGTTGCGGGCGGCGGACGCCTCGTTCTGCGCGGCCATCACCACGTTCCGGGCCCGGGGCGTGAACCGGCTGAAGCCGGCGTTCGGGTCCATCTTCGCCGCGTCCGCCGCGCTGTCGTCCTTGGGGACGAAGCGCTTCTGGACGGCCTGCCGGGTGACGCCCATGCTCTTGCCGATGTCGGTCCAGGAGGCGCCGGCCCGCCTGGCCTGGTCCACGAAGTGGCCGATGAGGTGGTCGGCGACCTCGCCCAGGTGGTCCGCCGCGATGACCGCGTCGGAGAGCTGGTCGAGGGCGTCGTCCGGGTGGGACTTCTTGATCGCGTCGATCAGGTCGTCGAGTCGCACGGGATTGCTCATGCCGAGTGGATTCGTCATGAGTGCAACCTTAGGTTGACAGTCCCGAGGTGTCAACGGCTGGTTGACAGTCCTGTCCGTATGGGTGAGGGAAAAGAAAAAGGGCGCCCTCGGGAGGCGCCCCATAGGAAGACGACCGGGGCCGCCACCCCCCACAGGAGAGGCCCCGGTCGTCGTCCGCGGAGCCGCAGCACGGCCCCGTACTCCCTTCAGCGCCGTGCGTGCGTTTTCTGTCACACCCCGCGTCGCGCCGTGTGTCACGGCATGGGTTGTGCCATGGGGCACGCCCCGCGTCACCCCAGACGAAGTTGTGAGTTGTACAAAGAACCGGACCCGCGTGGACGCGGTGCCCGAACAGGACGTAGCGTTCTGCTGCGCCATGGGCGGCGCGCGGTGACGACCAGCCGCGATGTGCGTGACGACGAACAGGTGTGGGGAGTGCTGGGGGACGAGGCGGAGCTGACGGCCGCAGTGCTCGCCGCGCAGAACGGCGACGAGGACGCCTTCCGTACCGTGTACCGCGCGGTGCATCCCCGGCTCCTCGGCTACATACGCACCCTCGTCGGCGACGCCGACGCCGAGGACGTCGCCTCCGAGAGCTGGCTGCAGATCGCCCGCGACCTCGACCGCTTCGACGGCGACGCCGACCGGTTCCGCGGCTGGGCCGCCCGGATCGCCCGCAACCGCGCCCTCGACCACATCCGGATGCGCGGTCGCCGCCCCGCCGTGGGCGGCGACGAGACAGAACTGACCGACAAGCCCGCCGACTCCGACACCGCGGACGAGGCGATGGAAGCCCTGGCCACCGGCCGCACCATGCACCTCATCGCCCAACTGCCGCAGGACCAGGCCGAGGCCGTCGTCCTGCGCGTCGTCGTCGGCCTGGACGCCAAGAGCGCCGCCGAGACCCTCGGCAAGCGCCCCGGCGCCGTCCGCACCGCCGCCCACCGCGGCCTCAAGAAGCTCGCCGAACTCCTCGGCGCCGCCGGTGCCGACGCCGACACCGCCCAGCTCGACGGCGTACCGCCGCAGCGCGGCCGGCGGACCGGTGCCCCGGATTCCGGACGTGTGACGCAATCGCGCCCGCGGACGCAGAAGGACATGTGATGGCCGACGAGCGGTATGCATGGCTCGACAAGGACGCCGCGGAGCGGTTGCTGCGCGGCGAGGCCGTCGACCCCGGCGACCGGACCGCCCGGGACCAGGCCCGGCTCCTCGCCCGCGCCCTCGAATCGGCCCGTACGCCCACGGCGGCCGCCCTCGGCCCCGACGGCGAACTCCCCGGTGAGGCCGCCGCCCTGGCCGCCTTCCGCAAGGCGTCCGCCGAGCGGGCCGGCGCGGCCGCGACCGCGCCGGGGCATTCCGGATACGCCGACCTCGGCGCCGTCCGGCTCGCCCCGGCCGCCGAGGGGCGCCGCTGGGGACGTTCCCTGCGGTACGGGCTCGCCGCCGCGTTCGCCGCCGTCACGGTCGGCGGGGTCGCCGTCGCCGCCGGCACGGGCGTGCTGCCGCTGACCCGCGATTCCGGGCCCGGCAGTTCGGTCGACGCCGGCAACATCACCGATCCGACCGTCTCCGGCTCGGTCACCGGCGGCACCGGCGGCGAGGTGCCCGGCGTCCCGACGACCGGCCCCGACGGCCGGCCCACCACGCCCGGATCCACCGACGGCCCGGACGCCGCCACGGCGGGCCCCGGCGGCGACACGGCCACGCCCGGTGGCAGCACCGGCGGCCCGGCCACGGGCGACACGGCCGAGCGCGACCGGATCGTCAGGGCCTGCCAGGACTACCGCGCGGGCAAGCTCGCGGACAGCGGCCGGCAGCGGCTCACGGAAGCGCTCAAGAGCGGCGACACCGTCAAGCGCTACTGCGACCGGATCCTCTCCGGCGCCCCGGTCAACACGACCACGCCGTCCACCGGCCGTACGACCTCCGGCTCCGCGAACGGCGGCTCGGGTGACGGTTCCGGCAAAGGGTCCGGCACCGACAAAGGGAGTGGTTCCGGCTCCGACACCGGCAACGGCGACGGCGACGACAAGAGTGACCGAGGCGACCGGGACCGCGATCGCGGATCCGGCGGCTCCGTAGGCTCCGGCGGCGGCCACGGCACGGGCCAGGACAAGGGTGCGGGCCAGGGCGCGGGCCAGGACAAAGGCCACGGCAAGGGCCGCGGCAAGGGCTCCCCGCGTCCGTGACGCACGGCAGGGACCGCTCGCGTTCATAGCGCCGAACCAGCGCCGAAAACCAGGTGTGACACTTTTCGGCTCGCCGACGCAGTACTGAGTGAGCCGACTGGTCATCGGCGAGCGCAAGGAGCCGGGGTTCCCCCCGTACCTTCGGCTCGGCGCACCGGCGCGGGTGGGGCACGTTCCCCCGGTCCCACCCGCGCCCTCTCTCTTCCTCTACGTCACCGGTTCACCGGTTCGGCGCCGTTCACCGGTTCCGCGCCGGTTCACCAGTAGACGACGACCTTGTCCCCGACCTTCACCTGGTCGAACAGCACCGACAGCTTCGCCTTGTCCCGGACGTTGACGCAGCCGTGCGAGGCCCCCGCGTAGCCGCGGGCCGCGAAGTCCGCCGAGTAGTGCACCGCCTGGCCGCGGCTGAAGAACATCGCGTACGGCATCGGCGTGTGGTAGATCGTCGAGGTCCACTCGCGCGCCTTCCACTCCACCTTGAACAGGCCCTCACGGGTCGGCGTGTTCTCCGAGCCGAAGCGCACGTCCATCGACGACACGACCTTGCCGTCGATCATCCAGGCCAGCGTCCTGGTCTCCTTGCTGATGCACATCACCCGGCCGGTCATGCAGCGCGGATCGGGCGTGTCCAGCTTGTTGGTGGTCGACGGCTTCAGCTCCTCCGCGGTCGGCTTCCGCGTGACGGAGAGCAGCGTCTGCCAGGTCGTCTCGTCGACCGAGCCGGTCTCCGGCAGCCCCCGCCGCGCCTGGAACTTCTTCACCGCGGCCGTCGTCAGCTTCCCGTAGAAGCCGGTGGGCGCCCGGTCGAAGAAGTCGAGCTGCCGCAGTCGCGCCTGGAGCTCGCGCACCTGCGCGCTCTCGTCGCCGTCGGTCATCAGGTACTTGGGCTTCGGCTTGCCGGTGGTCGCGGTGGCCGACGGCGTGGGCGACGACGGCTTGTCGTCGGACGTCGCGCTCGCGCTCGCCGACGGGCTGGGCGGCGTGGCGGACGGTGCGGAGGTGGCGGGCGCCTGACTGGCCGTGCCCGTGCCCGTGCCCTTGCCCGGATCCGTACCCGGACCGGAATCGTCGGGCGTGCAGCCGGCGGCCAGTGCCACCACCACGGCGACGGCCGTGCCGGCCAGGATCCCTCTGTTTATGACGGACGACGAACGCTTCATCAGTGCCCCCCGGGACGACGTGTGTACACAAGGGATGGATTCCCGGTCGCGCGCGGTTGCGCACGTGACCGAATCGAGACAGGCATGCTGTGAGGAAGGTCCCAGCGGGCCGCCCTCCTCCCTGTCGTACGGGCGGGGCTACAGTCCGTCGCGAGGATCGGTACCACTGGGTAGCGGTAGCGGTAGCGGGAAGCAGCGGAGGCACAGCACATGGCGCGCGAGTCGGAGTCGGGACTGCCCATCGAACCGGTCTACGGGCCGGACGCCCTGGAGGGCTGGGATCCGGCCGAGAAGCTGGGCGAGCCCGGCGCGTACCCGTTCACCCGCGGTGTGTACCCGTCGATGTACACCGGCCGGCCGTGGACCATGCGCCAGTACGCCGGCTTCGGCACCGCCGTCGAGTCCAACGCCCGCTACAAGCAGCTCATCGACAACGGCACCATGGGCCTGTCCGTCGCCTTCGACCTGCCGACCCAGATGGGCCACGACTCCGACGCGCCCATCGCGCACGGCGAGGTCGGCAAGGTCGGCGTCGCCATCGACTCGATCGAGGACATGCGGGTGCTGTTCGACGGCATCCCGCTGGACAAGGTCTCCACGTCGATGACCATCAACGCCCCCGCCTCGCTCCTGCTGCTGCTCTACCAGCTCGTCGGCGAGGAGCAGGGCGTGCCGGCCGACAAGCTGACCGGCACGATCCAGAACGACGTGCTCAAGGAGTACATCGCCCGCGGCACGTACATCTTCCCGCCGCAGCCCTCGCTGCGGCTGATCGCGGACATCTTCAAGTACTGCAAGGCCGAGATCCCGAAGTGGAACACCATCTCGATCTCCGGCTACCACATGGCCGAGGCCGGCGCCTCGCCCGCGCAGGAGATCGCCTTCACGCTCGCCGACGGCATCGAGTACGTCCGCACCGCGGTCGCCGCCGGCATGGACGTGGACGACTTCGCGCCCCGGCTCTCCTTCTTCTTCGTGGCGCGCACGACCATCCTGGAGGAGGTCGCCAAGTTCCGCGCGGCCCGCCGGATCTGGGCGCGGGTCATGAAGGAGGAGTTCGGCGCCAAGAACCCCAAGTCGCTGATGCTCCGCTTCCACACCCAGACCGCGGGCGTGCAGCTCACCGCGCAGCAGCCCGAGGTCAACCTGGTCCGCGTCGCCGTCCAGGGCCTCGCGGCCGTCCTCGGCGGCACCCAGTCGCTGCACACCAACTCCTTCGACGAGGCCATCGCGCTGCCGACCGACAAGTCGGCCCGGCTCGCGCTGCGCACCCAGCAGGTCCTCGCCTACGAGACCGACGTCACCGCCACCGTCGACCCGTTCGCCGGCAGCTACGTCGTCGAGAAGATGACCGACGACGTCGAGGCCGCGGCGGTCGCCCTGATGGCGAAGGTCGAGGAGCTCGGCGGCGCGGTGCACGCCATCGAGCGCGGCTTCCAGAAGAGCGAGATCGAGCGCTCCGCGTACCGCATCGCGCAGGAGACCGACTCCGGCGAGCGGGTCGTCGTCGGCGTCAACCGCTACACCGTCGACGTCGAGGAGCCCTACGAGCCGCTGCGCGTCGACCCGGCGATCGAGGCCCAGCAGGCCGAGCGCCTCGCCCGGCTGCGCGCCGAGCGCGACCAGGCGGCGGTGGACGCGGCGCTCGCGGAGCTGAAGAAGGCGGCGGAGGGGACGGACAACGTCCTCTACCCGATGAAGGCGGCGCTCAAGGCGCGGGCGACGGTGGGCGAGGTGTGCAACGCGCTGCGCGAGGTATGGGGCACGTACGTCCCGACCGACGCGTTCTGACCCTTTCCGGCCCTTTCCGACCCGTTCCGCCTGTTGAAATTTAAAGCGGAGTGTCGTACCGGTGTGCGACACTCCGCTTCATGCTGGGTGTCACCGATCTGCCGACCTATCTCGCGGGCCTCGTCCTCATCATCCTGCTCCCGGGGCCGAACTCGCTGTACGTGCTGTCCGTCGCCGCCCGCAAGGGCACCCGGACCGGATACAAGGCCGCGGCCGGCGTGTTCACCGGCGACACCATCCTGATGACCCTCGCCGCCCTCGGCGCGGCCTCGCTGCTCCAGACCACGCCGCTGCTCTTCATGATCGTGAAGTACGCGGGCGCCGGTTACCTGGCCTGGATGGCGTACGGGATGCTGCGCGCCGCCCGCGAGATGTGGCGCGCCCGGCACGAGACGGTGACCGACGAGCCCGCCCCGCAGGAGACCGGCGCCGTGGAGCACCCGTACCGCCGGGCGCTGATCATCAGCCTCTTCAACCCCAAGGCGATCCTCTTCCTGATCTCCTTCTTCGTGCAGTTCGTGGACCCGTCGTACGCCTACCCGGCGCTGTCCTTCCTGGTCCTCGGCACCCTGCTGCAGCTCGGCAGCTTCCTCTACCTCACCACCCTCATATTCGGCGGCACCCGCCTCGCCGCCGCCTTCCGCCGCCGCAAGCGCCTCTCCGCGGGCGCGACGACGGCGGCCGGCGCCCTCTTCCTCGGCTTCGCCGCGAAGCTCTCGCTCGCCAGCGCTTGACCCTGACACCGTGTGAGGCCGTTCCGTAGGGGGCGTCATGTTCACCATCGGAGACTTCGCCCGGCACGGGCGGGTGTCGGTCCGCATGCTGCGTCACTACGACGGCATCGGACTGCTGCGCCCGGCCCACGTCGACCCGCACACCGGCTACCGCTTCTACGAGGCGGCGCAGCTCGCCCGGCTCAACCGTGTCATCGCGCTCAAGGAGCTCGGCTTCACCCTGGAACAGGTGCAGTCGATCCTCGACGAGCAGGTGGGGCCGGAGGAGCTGCGCGGGATGCTGCGGCTGCGGCAGGCCGAGCTGGAGACGGCCGTCGCGGAGGCGGCGGCCCGGCTCGCCCGGGTCGGGGAGCGGCTCCGAGCCATCGAGAGCGAGGGACGCATGTCCACGCAGGACGTCGTCGTCAAGAAGGTCCCCGCCGTCCGGGTCGCCGAGCTGAGCGGGATAGCCGCGAGCTTCGGCCCGGAGCACATCGGCCCGGCGATCGGGCCGCTGTACGAGGAGCTGTGCGGCCGCCTGGAGGCCGCCGGGGTCAAGGGCTTCGGGCCCGCCATCGCGTACTACGAGGACGCCGGGCGCGGTGACGGCTCGGTCGTCGTGCACGCCGCGACGACCGTGCCCGAGGGCACGGTCGTGGAGGGTGTGGAGGTGCTCGTCCTGCCCGGGATCGAGGAGGCGGCCACGGTCGTCCACCGCGGTTCGATGGACGGGATCCTGCCGACCGCGCAGACCCTGGCGAGCTGGATCGACACCAACGGCTACGCCTCGGCCGGCTATGCCCGCGAGCTGTACCTGGAGTGCCCGGCGGACGAGTCCCGCTGGGTGACCGAACTCCAGGAGCCGGTCACCCGCGCCTGAGACGCCGGGTGCGGGGGCCGTGCCGGAGGCTCCCGCGCGACCGTCCCGCACCCGGGCCCAGGGGCGCGACCGTCCCACGCCTGAGGCCCCCGCACGCGACCGCCCTGCACCTGGGTCCAGGGCGGTCGCGTCCGCACCTGGCGTCCCGCGCGCGAGCGTCCCGGCCCGTCAGCCCAGTGCCCGGCGCTTCAGCTTCAGCGCGCGGCGGGCGAGGCGGCGCAGGCCGGGGTGGCGGGGGACCGGGAGGCCGCCGGGAAGGCCCAGCGAGGTGAGGCGACGGCGGGTGAAGTGGTGCCGGGTGTCGGCGGCGAGCGGTCCCGACAGGTGTCGTACGGCCGCGTCCCGCAGGTCGGGCCGGATCCTCGGCTGCATCACGAAGCCGACCGCGGCCACCAGGTCCTGGAGCCCGGCCCCGGCGAGGGGCGGCCGGCCGCCCGGCTCCTCCAGGTCGGGAACGAGGGCGTCGACGAGGGCCACCGGCACCCGGTTGCTGTTCTGGTACGGCGTGAGCCGGGCGAGCAGCGGCCGGGTGCCGACCTTCGCGGTCTCGATCCCGTAGAAGGCGCTCGCGGTGAACAGCGCTGTCGAGAAGCAGCCGACCACGAGCGCGGGCCGCAGCTCGCGGTAGAGCACCTCGGCGAGCACCGGGCGGTCCTCGACGGTCAGTTCGGCGCCGAGCGACTCGGCCTCCCGGACCAGCGCCCGGGACCAGGCGTCGGGTGCCGTCGGGTGGGGCTTGAAGACGAGTCGGCGGTGGCCGCGGGCGACCGCGCCGCGCACCATGCGCAGGTGCAGTTCGCCTTCCTCCTCGGCGGTGAGCAGGGAGAGCGCGGCCAGGTACTGCCCGAGCAGCAGCGCCGGGGCCGGGTCCGAGGAGGAGGTCTCGGTGGCCGCGGGACCCGCCAGCTCGTCCACCACCTTGGTGAACGCCTCCGTCGGTACGGTCTCGGCGACCGCCCCGAACTCGGCGAGCAGCAGCGGCGCGAGCCCGGGCACCAGGTCCAGGTGGAGCAGCTGCCGCACCCGCTCGCCGACCAGCGGGTCGATCTTGTTGCGGGTCGGGCCGTAGCTCATCAGGCCGTCCGCGTAGACGCTGATGGACGCGTCCGGGAAGAGCCGGGCGATCGTGAGCGCGGGCGCGACCTGGAGGGACTCGACGGCGAGCTCGATCCGGTCGGTGCCGAGCCCCCACAGCAGCCGCAGATGCCGCTGGAGCATCGGCAGGTCGTCCTGGCGGGGCCGCCAGCCGCCCGGGTGGAGCGGTTCGATCGTCGCGTTCCAGTCCAGGACCTCGTCGAACCGGCCGCGCAGCCGCTCGAAGCCGGGCATCCGGTCGAGCGGGGTGGTGGTCTCGGGCACGGCCGCGTTGGTGGAGACCAGGAGCACCCGCCGGTCGGCCGGGCCGAAGCAGCCGCTGTCGAGGGCGGCGGCCAGGGTGGCGGCGCCGTAGAGGGTGGAGGCGTAGAAGATCTGGGTGGTCTTGGCGGTGCTGCGCACGGGGGTGGTGCTCATGCGGCGTTCGTCTCCAGGGGGGCCGGTGCGGGGGCGGGGCGGCGGCGCTTGAGCCGGCGCAGCGGACCCGCCCGGTCCTCGCCCATCGCCGTCAGGGCCTCGGCGAGGACGTCCTGCGGCATCCTGCGCAGTGCGCCCGCGCTCATCGCCCGCAATTTCCGGCCCACTTCGGGTTCGAATTTCGCCATGGTGTTGAGGTGGTGGGAAATCACCGCGCAATACGTGCGAACGGCCTTCGGGAGCAGCCGGTCCGCTTCCGGATCCCGCCGCGTTTCCTCGATCACCTGGTCGAAAGCGCGAATGAAATCGAGCTGTCGGACATCGCCGATCTGGGTGAGCGAGGTGGCCACTCCGCGGCGGTAGAAGATGCCGAGTTCGCCGGTGACGGCGAAGGATTCCGCCTCGCGGTGCAGCCGCCAGATCCACGGCCGGTCCTCGGCCGTGCGCAGGCCGTGCGTGAAGTGCAGCAGTCCGCGGTCGAGCAGCCGCCGGTGGTAGAGCCCGGCCCAGGCGTACGGGTAGTCCACGGAGGTGGTGCGGTCGGCCGGCAGGATCGCGTCGCGCGGCCGCAGGACCTCGCCGCGGCGCCCGACCGGCACCTGCCGCACGGACCGGGTCCGGCCGGTCACCCGGACGTGGTCGGCGCGCAGGAAGTCGCAGTCCAGCTCGTCCATGGTGGCGACGAGCCGCGCGTAGAAGCCGGGGGACAGCCAGTCGTCGCCGTCGAGAAAGGCCAGGTAGGAGCCCCGGGCCGCGTCGAGGCCGGTGTTGCGGGCGGTGGCGAGGCCCTCGTTGCGCTGGTGCCGGATCAGCCGGGCCCCCGGGATCTCGCGCTCGGCGCGCGCCAGGATCTCCGCGGTCCCGTCCGTCGAACAGTCGTCGACGAGAAGGAACTCGAAGTCCTCGCGGGCGTTCGCGCGCAGGCTTCTGAGGGCGTCGGGGGCGTATGTCTGCACGTTGTAGAACGGCACGACGACGGAGAGCTTGACCACGCAACGGACGCTAGGCGCCGCCCCGGCATTCGTCCTGACCGACAAGGGGACACCCGGTGAACACGAAGCGGCGGACCCCTTAACCGGCCCGGTCCCGGGCCCCTTTCTGTCCGTTTCCAGTGAGGCGTCTTGGCGCTGTTAACCATTTGTTGTGGCCCAGTTGGGCCGCGAATCCCCGAGTCCTCCTAGCGTCCTCGACGTGCCATCACGTACCGAACGAGCGGTGCGCGTCGCCGTTCTCGCCGACTCCGACACCCGGTGGAAATGGGGCGTGCTCACCGCACGCAGAATCTCTCCCGAGGTCTCTCCCGGGATCTCTCCCGAATCCGCGGCCCTCACCGGTTTCGTCCTGCGCGGCCGCGCCACCCCCACCACCCGTCAGCTCGCCGAGACCGGGGTGTCCGACACCGCCCCGCGCGAGGTGACGGGCGCGGAGTTCCTGCGTGAGGTACGGGACGCGGGCGTACGCGGCGAGGGATACGACGTGATCGTGCTCGCCCTCGTCGGCGGCACCGTCCGCGCCGTCCTCCAGGGCCTCGCCGAACTCGGCCTGGAGCGCCGCCCGGTGATCGTCACCGGCTATGTGGGCGTGGTCTACGAGAAGCTCGCCGACGGCCTGCTGCTGCGCCACGGCGCCGATGTCGTGCTCGCCAACTCCCGCCACGACGCGGAGCGTTTCCGTGCCGTGTACGAGGGCGTCGGCGCCGACCCGCACGCGGTCGTCGAGGCGGCCCTGCCCTTCCTCGGCGGCGCCCCGCACAGGCCGGAGCCCGGCCGCGACACCCTGGTCTTCGCCGCGCAGCCCTCCGTGCCCGTCACGAAGGCCGAACGCGCCTACGTGCTGCGCCGGCTGGTAGAGCACGCCCGGCTGCGCCCGGACCGCGAGGTGCTGCTCAAGCTGCGCTCCAAGCCCGGCGAACACACCACGCACCTGGAGGAGTTCCCGTACCAGCGACTGGTGCGCGACCTCTCGGTGCCGCCCAACTTCCGCCTCGTGTACGGGCACATGGGCGAGGTCCTGGACCGCACCGACCTGCTGGTCACCGTGTCCTCCACGGCCGCCCTCGAAGCGCTGCACCGGCGGATCCCGACCGCGGTCCTCACCGACCTCGGCGTGCGCGAGGTGCTCGGCAACCACCACTTCATCGGCTCCGGCCTGCTCACCTCGTTCGACGCGCTCGACAAGGGCGCCGCGCCCGAGCCCGACGAGCAGTGGCTGGCCCGGCAGGGCGTGGGTGCGGACGGCGCGTACGAGAGGGCCTTCGACGCGGCCCGGGCGCGCGTCGCCGAACTGCTCGACGGACCGGCGCTGCCGCCGATCGCCCCGTACTACACGGACGCGACCGCCGGCGGCTATCTGCCCGGCATCCTCGCCCGCCACCGCCTCGACGTGACCGCCCCCGAGCCCCGCGAGAGCGGCGTACGCCGGATCGTCCGCGAGGTGGCGCGCGGCGCCTACCGCCACGGCGTGCAGCGCGTGGCCCCTGTCATCCGACGCCTGGGAGAACTGTGATGCCCGTTCCGACCGTGCTCGCCGTCATCCCCGCGCGGGGCGGCTCCAAGGGCGTCCCCGGCAAGAACCTCTCCCCGGTCGCCGGGATCCCGCTGGTCGGCCGCGCCGTCCGGGCGTGCCTCGGGGCCGCCGCCGTCACCGACGTCGTCGTCTCCACCGACGACTCCGGCATCGCGGACGCGGCCCGCGCGTTCGGCGCGGAGGCGGTCCGCCGACCTGCCGAGCTGTCCGGCGACACCGCCAGCAGCGAGTCGGCCGTGCTGCACGCCATGGACGCCTTCGAGGCGACCCACGGCCGCGCCGCCGACGTCGTGCTGCTCGTCCAGTGCACCAGCCCGTTCCTCGGCGCCGCCGAGGTCGACGAGACCGTCCGCCGGATCACCGAGGGCGCCGCCGACACCGCGTTCACGGCCGCCCCCAGCCACGGCTTCCTCTGGCGCGAGGCCGAGGGCGGGGCCACCGGGGTCAACCACGACAAGGCGCACCGGCCGCGCCGCCAGGACCGGGAGCCGGAGTACCTGGAGACCGGCGCCGTCTACGCGATGGCAGCCGACGGCTTCCGTACCCACCGGCACCGCTTCTTCGGCCGCACCGAACTCGTCGTCACCGACCCGGCGCGGGCCCTGGAGATCGACGACCCGCACGACCTGGCCCGGGCCCGGGCGCTCGCCCCGCTGCTCGACACGCCCGTCACGCCGACGGTCGCGGACGTCGACGCGGTCGTCCTCGACTTCGACGGCACCCAGACCGACGACCGCGTGCACATCGACGCCGACGGGCGGGAGTTCGTCTCCGTGCACCGCGGCGACGGCCTCGGCATCGCCGCCCTGCGCAAGGCCGGCGTCCCGCTGCTGATCCTGTCGACCGAGCAGAACCCGGTCGTCGCGGCCCGCGCCCGCAAGCTCCGGATCCCGGTGCTGCACGGCGTGGACCGCAAGGACCTCGCGCTCAAGCAGTGGTGCGACGAGCAGGGCGTGGACCCGCAGCGCGTGCTCTACGCCGGCAACGACGTCAACGACCTGCCCTGCTTCCACCTCGTCGGCTGGCCCGTCGCGGTGGGCAGCGCCCACGACTCCGTACGGGCCGCGGCCCGCGCGGTCACGGACACCCCCGGCGGCTCCGGAGCGATCCGCGAGATCGCCGCCTGGCTCCTCGGACCCGAGCTCACCATCCCCGAGCCCCGCACCCCCTGAGCCCCACACCCCGACGCATAAGGAACCACCATCATGAGCAACCGTCTTCGCACCCTCGGCAGCAAGACCGCCGGCCCGGGCATGCCCGTCTACATCACCGGTGAGATCGGCATCAACCACAACGGCGACCTGAACAACGCCTTCGCGCTCATCGACGCGGCCGCCGAGGCGGGCTGTGACGCCGTCAAGTTCCAGAAGCGCACTCCCGAGATCTGCACCCCGCGCGACCAGTGGGACATCGAGCGCGACACGCCCTGGGGCCGGATGACGTACATCGACTACCGCCACCGCGTCGAGTTCGGCGAGGACGAGTACCGCGCGATCGACGAGCACTGCAAGAAGCGCGGCATCGACTGGTTCGCCTCCCCGTGGGACAACGAGGCCGTCGCCTTCCTGGAGAAGTTCGACGTCCCCGCGCACAAGGTGGCCTCCGCCTCGCTCACCGACGACGAGCTGCTGCGCGAGCTGCGCGCCACCGGCCGCACGGTGATCCTCTCCACCGGCATGTCCACGCCGAAGCAGATCCGCCACGCGGTGGAGGTCCTGGGCAGCGACAACATCCTGCTCTGCCACGCCACCTCCACCTACCCGGCCAAGGCCGAGGAGCTCAACCTGCGCGTCATCCAGACGCTGCAGGAGGAGTACCCGAACGTGCCGATCGGCTACTCCGGCCACGAGACCGGCCTCCAGACCACGCTCGCCGCGGTCGCCCTCGGTGCCGCATTCGTCGAGCGCCACATCACCCTCGACCGCGCGATGTGGGGCTCCGACCAGGCCGCCTCCGTCGAGCCGCAGGGCCTGCAGCGCCTGGTCCGCGACATCCGCACGATCGAGACCGCGCTCGGCGACGGCGTGAAGAAGGTCTACGAGTCGGAGCTCGGCCCGATGAAGAAGCTCCGCCGCGTCCAGGGGCTCGTCTCCGCATGACCGGCCAGCTGGCGTTCGTCGAGAGCCCGGTCCAGCTTCTGAACGTCCTGGAATGGGCCCACAACACCGCCCTCCGGGACCCCCGCCCCCGCCTCCACTCCGTCCCCCGCCAGCCGAACCGCCGGCGGAACGGAGCGGCGGGCACCGCCAACGCGCTCGGCGCGGCGCCCACGCCGGGCATCGGCCATGTGCCCGGCACGGGGACCGCCGGGGCCTCCGGCGCCGCGGCGCGTGCAGGCGCGGGCAGCCCCGCCGCGCCCGCCGCAGGCGACGAACCCAGCACCGTCCACGCCGCCTCGGCGGCCCGCCCGGAGGCCGCGGGCACGGTCCGCCTGCCTGTGCAGGCCGACGCGCCCGTCCCCGTCCCCGCCCCCGCCGCCGAAGGCGGCCCCGGCGGCCCTGCCGCTCGTCCCTCCCTTGCCGGTCTTCGGCTCACCGTCGTCGTCCTCTCGCCCACCGACCCCATGTCCCGCGGCCAGCTGCGCCGGATGGCGCAGATCGCGCGGGACGAGGGCGTCACGGTGAAGTGGCAGGACGCCCGGCAGGGGAAGGGGGCGGTGGTACGGACGCTGCGGGAGCTCGCCGGGCCGTTGCGGGCGGCGGAGCGGGTGATCGTGGGGGATCCGTTCTCGCGCTACGTGCAGCTGTTGCTCGGGCTGTACGGACCCCGCCACGTCACCGTCGTCGACGACGGCACCGCCACCATGGAGTTCGCCGCCCAACTCGCGCGCGGCGAGCGCCTGGTGCGCTGGCACCGGCGGGGGAGCCGCGGGCCGCGCGAGCTGGTGCTCGCGCCGGTGACGAGGATGGCGCGCCGCAAGCTCGCGCCCGGCCGCCGCCGCACCGTGGAGATCTTCACCTCGCTGCCGGTCGAGCCGCCCCCCGGCACCACCGTCACCGTCAACGACTTCGCGTGGACGAAGGCCGCCTTCGGCCCGCCCCGGATCACCCGCGGCGCCGACCTCGTCGGCACCTCCCTCGTCGAGACGGGCGTGATCGACGTCGACGAGTACCTGCGGGCCGTGGCCGTCCTCGCCCGCACCCACGGCGCCACCCGCTACTTCGCGCACCGCCGCGAGGCCACCGACAAGCTGCACCGCATCGCGGTCGAGACCGGCCTCGAGGTGGTCCGCCCCGATCTGCCGCTGGAGCTGATCGCCCGCCGCGGGCCCATCGGCCGCATCGTCGTCAGCTTTCCGTCCACGGTCGTGCACACGCTGCCACTGGCGCTCCAGGGCACCGGCGTGAAGGTCGCCGTATGCGAGATCGCGCCCGAGTGGATAAAGGAGAACGCCTCTCCGCGCGCCCAGGGCTTCCTGGCCGGCGTGGCCGGCACCGCGACCCTCACCGAGCGGCTCGAATTCGGCTGAGCTTACCCACACAGGGTGACCCCCATGCACGCGGAACGCGATTTCTTTCCCCTAACGGGCTGAACTTTTCGTGATCAAGGGCCAGTTGATCTACGGAGGGGCTTACCCTTCAAAAGGTGAACCAGTTGAAGTCCCGTGAGCCCGGCCCCGACGCGGCGCCCGCAGCCCTGCCCGGAACGCTGTCCGAATCCCTGCGTGCCGAACTGATCGCGTTCCGCCGGGATTTGCACATGCACCCCGAGCTGGGCAACCAGGAGTTCCGCACCACCGCCGTGCTCAAGGCCCGCCTGGAGGCGGCCGGGCTGCGCCCGAGAGTGCTCCCCTCCGGCACCGGGCTCGTCTGCGACATCGGGACCTGGGACCGCGGGCGGCCCATGCTGGCGATCCGCGGCGACCTCGACGCGCTGCCCATCCCGGACGTCAAGACCGTCCCGTACCGCTCCACCGAGCCCAACCGCGCGCACGCCTGCGGCCACGACGTCCACACCACCGCCACCCTGGGCGCCGGACTCGTGCTCGCCGAGCTCGACCGCCAGGGCCGCCTCCCCGCGGCCGTACGGCTGATCTTCCAGCCCGCCGAGGAGGTGCTGCCCGGCGGCGCCGCCGACGCCATCGAGAACGGTGTCCTGGACGGCGTCGGGCGGATCATCGCCGTGCACTGCGACCCGCGCGTCGACGCCGGGAAGATCGGGCTGCGGGCCGGCCCGATCACCTCCGCCTGCGACCGCCTGGAGGTCACCCTCGACGGCCCCGGCGGTCACACCGCCCGCCCGCACCTGACCACCGACCTGGTCACCGCCGCCGCCCGCGTCGCCGTCGACGTGCCCGCCGTGCTCGCCCGCCGGGTCGACGCCCGCTCCGGCATGTCGGTCACCTGGGGCCGGATCGAGGCCGGTCACGCGCCCAACGTCATCCCGCAGGCCGCCGCGCTCTCCGGCACCGTCCGCTGCCTCGACCTGCCGGCCTGGCGCGACGCCCCGGACCTGGTGCACGCGGCCATCGACGAGATCGCGACCCTGCACCGGGCCAAGTCGACCGTCGACTACGTGCGCGGTGTCCCGCCGGTCGTCAACGACCCGGTCGTCACCGAGCTGCTGCGCGACGCGATGAGCGCCCGGCGCGGCCCGTACGCCGTCGAGGACACCGAGCAGTCCCTCGGTGGCGAGGACTTCTCCTGGTACCTGGAGCACGTCCCCGGCGCCATGGCCCGGCTCGGCGTCCGCACCCCCGGCGACACCCGGGTCCGCGACCTGCACGCGGGCGACTTCGACGTCGACGAAAGGGCCATCGCGGTCGCCGTGGAGCTCTTCACGGCAGCGGCCCTCATCGACGCCGCTCCCAAGCCCTGACGAGGGCGCGCAGGGAAACGTCGAATTCCGGACTTAAGTACGACTTAATACGGGGCCGGGCGCCGTTCAGCCGTCCGGCCCAGCGTCCGGCGTGTCCCTCCGGTGCCCGGCCCGCGGGCCCGTACCAGCGTGTATGACGGGCCGTATCGGGGCGGACGCCGGGGGTGTCCGTCCTGGCCGGTTCGCGTCGATCCGATAACGACTCATGAACGGGTCTTTAACTGACATCTACGCGCGTTACGATCGCCGCGAAACCAGCGCCGGAAGAGGCGCTTTCGGTCAGTCTTGAAAGGACCTCCTCTTGCGCCGGATCACCAGGATCACCACCGTGGGCATCGCCTCCGCGGCGCTTGCGCTCACCGCCACCGCGTGCGGCAAGTCCTCCACCTCGGGTTCCAGCAACCCCTCGGCCTCCGGCCAGGTCAAGGCCGCCATCGCCTACGACATCGGCGGCCGTGGCGACCAGTCCTTCAACGACGCCGCCTACGCGGGTCTGCAGCAGGCGGAGAAGGAGCTCGGCGCCAAGGGTGCCGAGGCCGAGCCGTCGCAGGGTGAGAGCGACGCCGACAAGGTGCAGCGCCTGACCGCCCTGGCCCGCGCCGGGAACAACCCGGTCATCGGCGTCGGCTTCTCCTACGCCCCGGCCATCGCGAAGGTCGCCAAGTCCTTCCCGAAGACCACCTTCGGCCTGATCGACGACACGTCGCAGACCGGCCCGAACATCGCCAACCTCGTCTTCAACGAGGAGCAGGGCTCCTACCTGGCCGGCGTCGCCGCCGCCAAGGCGTCCAAGACCGGCACGGTCGGCTTCATCGGCGGTGTCGAGGTTCCGCTGATCAAGAAGTTCGAGGCGGGCTTCACCCAGGGCGTCAAGGACACCAACCCCAAGGCGAAGGTGCTCACCCAGTACCTGACCCAGCCCCCGAACTTCGACGGCTTCTCGAAGCCGGACCTCGGCAAGGCCGCCGCGCAGGGCCAGCTCGACAAGGGCGCCGACGTGATCTACGCCGCCGCCGGTCTCGCCGGCTCCGGCTCGATCGAGGCCACCGCCACCGCCGGCAAGTGGGCCATCGGCGTCGACTCGGACCAGTACAACCAGAAGGGTCTGGCCCAGTACAAGGACCACATCCTGACGTCGGTCACCAAGAACGTCCAGGGCTCCGTCTTCAACCTGATCAAGTCGGTCAAGGACGGCAAGCCGCAGACCGGTGAGGTCCGCTACGGCCTCGCGACGGACGGCGTCGGCCTGGCCACGTCCAACCCGGCGTACTCCAGCATGACCGACATGGTCGCCGCCGTGGACAAGGCGAAGCAGGCGATCGTCGACGGCAAGATCACGGTCAAGACCACGCCGTAACGGCACCCGGGTCACGACCCAGGCCCGCGGGCCCGGCGACGGTGGCAGTCCACCCGAGCCGGGCCCCGAGCCCATTTCCCGTACGGGTTTTCAATTTTCGGCAGTGCTACGCGCGTAGATGTCCTAGTGGCACGATACCTTCGCCCCGCCCCGCCTGCCCACTCCGCTCCCACTCCTTTCGGCCAAGGAGAGTGCGCCATCAACGCGTCCAGCCCCCCTGCCGTAGAACTCCACGGCATCACCAAGCGCTTCCCCGGCGTCGTCGCCAACAAGGACATCGACATCACCGTCCGGAAGGGCACCGTTCACGCCCTCATCGGTGAGAACGGTGCCGGCAAGTCGACCCTGATGAAGATCCTCTACGGCATGCAGAAGCCGGACGAGGGCACCATCGCCATCGACGGCGAGCAGTGCTCCTTCTCCAGCCCCGGTGACGCCATCGCGCGCGGCATCGGCATGGTGCACCAGCACTTCATGCTCGCCGACAACCTCACCGTCCTGGAGAACGTCGTCCTCGGCGGCGAGAAGCTCCACGGCATCGGTGCCAAGGCCCGCAGGAAGATCCAGGAGATCTCCGACGCGTACGGTCTCGGCGTCCGCCCCGACGCCCTCGTGGAGGACCTCGGCGTCGCCGACCGGCAGCGCGTGGAGATCCTCAAGGTCCTCTACCGCGGCGCCCGCATCCTGATCCTCGACGAGCCGACCGCCGTGCTGGTCCCGCAGGAGGTCGACGCGCTCTTCGACAACCTGCGCGAGCTCAAGTCCGAGGGCCTCACGGTCATCTTCATCTCGCACAAGCTCGGCGAGGTCCTGAAGGTCGCCGACGACATCACCGTCATCCGCCGCGGCACCACGGTCGGCACCGCCGACCCGAAGACCGCCACCACCAAGCAGCTCGCCGAGCTGATGGTCGGCACCGAGCTGCCCTCCCCGGAGACCCGCGAGTCGACGGTGACGGACGTCCCGATGCTCCGGGTCCAGGGCCTCACCCTGACCGAGGCCGGCGCCGCGGCCGCCGCCCCGGTGACCACCGCGGCGCCCGAGGACCCCTCCCGGTCCGCCACGATGCACGAGGAGCCGGTCGCCGGGCGCAAGCTGCTCGACGACGTCTCCCTCACCATCCACAAGGGCGAGATCCTGGGCATCGCGGGCGTCGAGGGCAACGGCCAGACCGAGCTCATCGAGGCCCTGATGGGCATGAACGCCCCCGACGCGGGTGTCATCACCCTCGACGGCGACGACATCTCCAAGGTCTCGGTGCGCAAGCGCCGCGAGGGCGGCATCGGCTACATCCCCGAGGACCGCCACCGCCACGGCCTGCTGCTGGAGGCCCCGCTCTGGGAGAACCGCATCCTCGGCCACGTCACCGAGGCGCCCAACTCCAAGCGCGGCATCCTCGACCCGAAGGCCGCCCGCAAGGACACCGAGCGGATCGTGCGCGAGTACGACGTCCGCACGCCCGGCATCGACGTCACCGCCGCCTCGCTGTCCGGCGGCAACCAGCAGAAGCTGATCGTCGGCCGCGAGATGAGCCACGCCCCCAAGTTCCTGATCGCCGCCCACCCCACCCGGGGTGTGGACGTCGGCGCGCAGGCGCAGATCTGGGACGCCATCCGCGACGCCCGCCGCGAGGGCCTGGCCGTGCTGCTGATCTCCGCCGACCTCGACGAGCTCATCGGCCTGTCCGACACCCTGCGGGTCATGTACCGCGGCAGGCTCGTGGCCGACGCCGACCCCGCCACCATCACGCCCGAGGAGCTGGGCTCCGCCATGACCGGCGCCGCCACCGGCCGCCTCGAGGGCAACGACCAGCACCCCGAAGACGGTGACGCCCGATGATGAAGATCGACAAGGACAAGCTGCTCATCGGGGCCGCGGGCCCGGTGCTCGCGCTGGTCTCCTCCTTCGTGCTCACCGTGCTGGTGCTGCTCGCCACGGGTCTCGACCCGATCGAGCCGATCCGGCTGATGATCGAGAACGCCGGATACTCCGACATCCAGGTGCTGATCATCAACCAGACCGGCATCTACTACCTGGCGTCCCTGGCGGTGGCCATCGGCTTCCGGATGAACCTCTTCAACATCGGCGTCGACGGCCAGTACCGCCTCGCGGCGATGGTGTCGGCCGTCGTTGGTGCCTCCGTGACCCTGCCCGGTCCGCTGCACATCCTGCTGATCGTGATCGTCGCGATCCTCGTCGGCGCCTTCTGGGCCGGTATCGCGGCCATCCTCAAGACCACCCGCGGCGTCTCCGAGGTCGTCTCGACGATCATGCTCAACGCCATCACGACCTCGCTGGTGGCCTGGTTGATCCTGCCGAAGAACTGGGGCGTCCAGCCGCCCGGCTCCAACAACCTCACCACCGGTGAGATCCCCGAGTCCGGCTGGTTCCCCGGCATCGACATGGGCGAGGGCAACGGCGTCATCTACGGCTTCACCTTCGTCGCGCTCGCGCTCGGCGTCGTCTACTGGTTCGTCCTCAACCGCACCAAGTTCGGCTTCGACCTGCGCGCCACCGGCGCCAGCGAGTCCGCCGCCCAGGCCAGCGGTGTCGACGCCAAGAAGATGATCCTCACCGCGATGCTGATCTCGGGTGGCCTCGCCGGTCTGTCCGGCATGCCGACGCTGCTCGGCGAGACCCACACGTACAGCCTCGACTTCCCGGTCGGCGTCGGCTTCACGGCCATCGCCATCGCCCTGCTCGGCCGCAACCACCCGGTCGGCATCCTGTTCTCGTCCCTCCTCTTCGCGTTCCTGGAGAAGGCGTCCTCCTCGCTGGACACCAACGGGTACCCGAAGGAGATCACGCAGATCATGCAGGGCATCATCGTGATCGCCGTGGTCGTCTCCTACGAGCTCGTCCGCCGTTACGGCCTCCGCCGCCAGCAGCAGAAGGTCGGCGAACAGCTGGCCGCCGGCCGCGCCATCAAGACCGACAAGGAGGTGGCGGCATGAGCACCGGCACCGTCGCCAAGCCCAGCGCCGCGCCGAAGAAGGCCGCGCGCCGCAAGCTGACCTGGCCCTGGATCCTGCTGATCGTCGCGGCCGGTCTCGTCCTCTTCTCCTTCGTCCGGGTCGTGTCCGGCGCCGACGACCTCACCTCGGTCGGCCAGGTCTCCGGCGCGCTCCAGCTCGCCGTGCCGATCGCCATGGCCGGTCTCGGCGGTCTGTGGTCCGAGCGTGCGGGCGTCGTCAACATCGGTCTCGAAGGCATGATGATCCTCGGCACCTGGTTCGGTGCCTGGGCCGGCTACCAGTGGGGCCCGTGGACGGGTGTCGTCGTCGGCATCCTCGGCGGCGCGCTCGGCGGCCTGCTGCACGCGATCATCACGGTCACCTTCAACGTGAACCACATCGTCTCCGGTGTGGCGATCAACATCCTGGCGCTCGGCTTCACCAAGTACCTGTCGAAGTTCACCTTCGCCGAGGCCGAGGGCGGCTCCGCCAAGCAGTCCCCGCGCATCGACCAGATCACCGACATCACCATCCCGGGACTCTCGGACTGGCTGCAGGACCTCCAGCAGAAGCACTGGTTCCTGATCTCGGACATCGCCGGCATCATCGGCGGCCTGGTCACCAACCTGTCGCTGCTGACCGTCGTCGCCGTCCTGCTGATCCCGGCCACCTGGTGGCTGCTGTGGCGCACGGCCTTCGGCCTGCGGCTGCGCTCCTGCGGTGAGAACCCGGTCGCGGCCGAGTCCCTGGGCGTCAACGTCTACAAGTACAAGTACATCGCCGTGGTGGTCTCGGGCGGCCTCGCCGGCCTCGGTGGCGCGTTCCTCGCGATCGTCTCCACCGGCATCTACCAGGAGGGCCAGACCGGCGGCCGCGGTTACATCGGTCTCGCCGCGATGATCTTCGGCAACTGGATGCCGGGCGGCATGGCCATGGGCGCCGGCCTGTTCGGCTTCACCGACAGCCTCAAGCTGCGCGGCGGCGCCGAGAACGTCCACGCGCTGCTGCTGCTCGTCGCGCTGCTCCTGGTGATCGCCGCGCTGTGGCAGATGTACCGGAAGAAGTGGGTGGTCGCCGCCCTCGGCGCCGTCTTCGCCGTCGGCTTCTTCTTCTGGTACGTGCTCACCGACCAGGTGCCGAGCCAGTTCGTCGACGCCGCTCCGTACGTCACCACGCTGCTCGTGCTCGCCCTTTCGGCGCAGCGCCTGCGGATGCCGAAGGCGGACGGCCTGCCGTACCAGAAGGGCCAGGGCAAGTGACCCCCGACTGGGACCTTCTCCGGAAGGCGGCCCGGGAGGCGATGTCGCACGCCTACGCGCCGTACTCGGGCTTCCCGGTCGGCGCGGCGGCCCTGGTCGACGACGGGCGGGTGGTCTCCGGCTGCAACGTGGAGAACGCCTCGTTCGGCCTCGGCCTGTGCGCCGAGTGCGGACTGGTCTCGCAGCTCCAGGCGACCGGAGGCGGACGGCTCACGCACTTCGTGTGCGTCGACGGCCGGGGCGAGTCCCTGGTGCCGTGCGGGCGCTGCCGGCAGCTGCTGCACGAGTTCGGGGGCCCCGAACTGGTCCTGGAGACACCCGCCGGGTTCGTGACGCTCGCGGAGATGCTGCCGCAGGCGTTCGGCCCGGACCACCTGAAGTAGTACCGAGGAGCGGCCCTTCCGCCAGGATGGAAGGGCCGCTCCTGCTTTCCCCCTCTATGCGCGTAGAAAGAGGCACCACCACATGGACGTCATCTCCGTCATCCGGACCAAGCGGGACAAGGGCGAGCTGAGCCCCGAGCAGATCGACTGGGTCATCGACGCCTACACCCGCGGGGAGGTCGCCGACGAGCAGATGTCCGCGCTGGCCATGGCGATCCTGCTGAACGGCATGAACCGCGACGAGATCGCCCGCTGGACCGCCGCGATGATCGCGAGCGGCGAGCGCATGGACTTCTCGTCCCTCTCCCGGCCGACCGCCGACAAGCACTCCACCGGCGGCGTCGGCGACAAGATCACCCTGCCGCTCGCCCCGCTCGTCGCCGCCTGCGGCGCGGCCGTCCCGCAGCTCTCCGGCCGCGGCCTCGGCCACACCGGCGGCACCCTCGACAAGCTGGAGTCCATCCCCGGCTGGCGGGCGCTGCTCTCCAACGAGGAGATGCTGCACGTCCTGGACACCACCGGCGCGGTCATCTGCGCGGCCGGCGACGGCCTGGCCCCGGCGGACAAGAAGCTCTACGCGCTGCGTGACGTCACCGGCACGGTCGAGGCCATCCCGCTCATCGCCTCCTCCATCATGTCGAAGAAGATCGCCGAGGGCACCGGCTCCCTGGTCCTCGACGTCAAGGTCGGCACCGGCGCCTTCATGAAGAACATCGAGGACGCCCGCGAACTCGCCTCCACCATGGTCGCGCTCGGCACCGATAGCGGCGTCAAGACGGTCGCCCTGCTCACCGACATGTCCACCCCGCTCGGCCTCACCGCCGGCAACGCCCTCGAAGTCCGCGAGTCCGTCGAGGTCCTCGCCGGCGGCGGCCCGGCCGACGTCGTCGAGCTCACCGTCGCCCTCGCCCGCGAGATGCTCGACGCCGCCGGCATCAAGGACGCCGACCCGGCCACGGCCCTCGCCGACGGCTCCGCCATGGACGCCTGGCGCCGCATGATCGCCGCCCAGGGCGGCGACCCGGACGCCACCCTCCCGGTCGCCCGCGAGCAGCACGTCGTCACCGCGCCGTCCTCCGGTGTCCTCACCCGCCTCGACGCCTACGACATCGGCATCGCCGCCTGGCGCCTCGGCGCCGGCCGCGCCCGCAAGGAGGACCCGGTCCAGGCCGGCGCCGGCGTCGAACTCCACGCGAAGCCGGGCGACACGGTGACGGCGGGCCAGCCGCTGCTGACCCTGCACACCGACACCCCGGAGAAGTTCGACTACGCCCTCAAGTCGCTGACGGCGGCGTGGGACATCGCCCCGGCGGGCACGTCGTTCACCCCGAACCCGATCGTCCTGGACCGCATCGCGTGACGCGATGATCGCCTCTGGCATGTGCCAGTGACGCCTTCGGGTGAACGGGGCCGGTGGACCTCCACCGGCCCCGTTCGGCATGCTGGGATCGGTGACGCACCGATAGAGGAGACCGCCATGGGCGCACTCACCGTCGACCACTCGTCACACGGGTACGAGTGGAGCGACCTCGTCCGGCTCTGGGAGGAGACGGACGCGCCCGAGGAGATCACCTCCCCGCCCCCCTTCGACCTCACCCGCGACACCGCCGAGTTCCCCGTCAGCTGAGCCCCGGCCCCCTTCCCCATGCCGTGCGATGAGTTCCGGGCCCGCCACCGGTCCACCCGGTGTGGACACCTCACGCACTCTCGAACTGCGGCTGCCCGCCCGGCCCGCGCCCGACGACGTCAGGCGCCTGTGCGCGCTGCTCGACGCCGCCGAGCCGGGCGTCGTCGTCTGCGAGGTCGGCGGGCTGGAGCGGGCCGATCTCGCCGCCGTCGACGCCCTCGCCCGGCTGCGGCTCGCCGCGCTGCGGCGTGGGCACCGGCTGGTGTTCACGGGGGTGCGGGACGAGCTGCGCGCGCTGCTCGGGGCCGTCGGGCTCGACGAGCTCGTATGACGCTCAGGCCGGCAGCCGCTCCGGGAGGTCGAACAGCGGGAACCAGCGCTTGGTGTCCAGGAAGAAGTCCATCCCGCCGATCTTCCCGTCGTGCACCTGGAGCACGATCAGGGCCCACGGCGCGAAGCCGCCCTCCGGGTCCGGGTGGTAGTGGGCGAAGGCCGGCTGGCCGTTCGCCACGGCCGGCACCAGCCGGGAGCCACGGCACACCTCGCCGACGCCCAGCATCCAGCCCACGATGTCGTCGTGGCCGCGCAGCCACAGGTCGTACGGCGGCATGGACATCGTCGCGTCCTCGTGGAGGAGCGCCGTGAGGGCCTGCATGTCGTAGCCCTCGAAGGCCGCCACATAGCGGTCCAGGAGCGCCTTCTGCTCCTCGTCCAGCGGATCCGCCGCGTCAGAGGTGGCCGGCGCCTGCTCGGCGATGGTCGCGCGCGCCCGCTGCAGGGCGCTGTTGACCGAGGCGACGGTCAGGCCGAGCAGCTCGGCGACCTCGGCCGCCTTCCAGGCCAGCACCTCGCGCAGGATCAGCACCGCGCGCTGCTTCGGCGGCAGGTGCTGCAGCGCCGCCACGAACGCCAGCCGCACGGTCTCCCGCGACACCGCCGTCTCCGCCGGGTCGGCCACCGACGGCAGCACCCGGCCGTCCGGCACCGGCTCCAGCCAGGTGATCTCCGGCCGCTCGTTGAGCCGGGCCTGCGCCACCGGGGTCGGATCCGTCAGGTCCATCGGCCGGGCCCGCCGGTTGCCCGCGCTCAGCGCGTCCAGGCAGACGTTGGTCGCGATCCGGTACAGCCAGGACCGCAGGGACGAGCGTCCCTCGAAGGAGTCGAGCGAGCGCCAGGCGCGCACCATGGTGTCCTGCACCGCGTCCTCCGCCTCGAAGGCGGAGCCCAGCATCCGGTAGCAGTAACCCGTCAGCTCCGTACGGTACTTCTCCAGGTCGTCCGACTTCAGCTCGCCGGTCGTCATGGCCATCGCGTCCACCCCGCTCGCCCCTCACCGGCGCCCGTTCGACGCCGATGAGGGGAAGCTAGCGCAGCCCACTGACAACGAGGGCCCGTTCGGCGGATTCCGTCACGTTCCGGGCTTGCGCCCGTACACGAACACGTCGTCGCCCGTCCGCAGCAGGTTCCAGTACGCCTTCGCGTCCGCCGGCCGCATGTTGACGCAGCCGCCCGAACCCGGCGGGTTCCACATGGACTTGGTGGTCGAGTGGAACGCCTGCCCGCCGTCGAAGAACTGCGAGTACGGCATCGACACGTGGTAGAGCGTCGACCAGTGGTTGATGTGGCGCCAGTAGATCTTCTTCGCTCCGGTACGGGTCTCCGCGCCGTCCCGGCCCGTGCGCACCGGCACCGGACCGTACTTGAGGCGCGCGCCGTCCTGGATCCAGCTGAGCTGGCGGGTCAGGTCGACGCAGGCGATCCGGCCCTTGTTGGTCGGACACCTGCCCTCGCGGTTCGGGTTGGTGCCGGCGGCCCGCTGCGCGAGCATCGTCGACATGGTGCGCCAGGTGATCACGCCGGCGTAGCCCGCCGACGGCAGGATCCCGTGCTTCTGCTGGAACGCCTGGATCGTCCGGCAGTCGGTGAGCGACTGGCGCCCGTCGACGGGCCGGCCGAGGAACTTCTCCACCTGCTTCTGGTACGGGCCGGTCGTCGTGTTGCAGTACGTCGCCGCCTGCGCCGGGGCGGCGCCGAGGGCCACCGTCAGCGGCACGACCAGGGACGTGACCGCGAGGCCGACGCCCGCTCTTCTTCGAATCGCACTCATGATCGTCAACTCCCCCTAGAGTCCTGAGAGTTAAGACTCTCGGGGGAGCCGAACGGTTGCAGGGCCGTGACCGGCCGATCGCGGAGTGTCAGGCCGCCGCGAGCCGCTGCCGCTGCCGCTGCCGGTCGCGCCGCGCCTCGACGCGCGCGCTGTGCGTCCCGTACAGCGTGATGGACACGACGCCGAGCACCGCCACCAGGCCGATCACCACCGTGCCGCCCCAGCCGCCCGCGTGGAAGGCGACCGCGCCGAGCGTGCCGCCCGCGCTGCTGCCCAGGTAGTACGCCGACTGGTAGAGCGCCGACGCCTGCGCGCGGCCCGTCTTCGCGGTGCGGCTCACCGAGGAGGAGGCGACCGCGTGCCCGGCGAAGAAGCCGGCGGTGATCAGGACCAGGCCCGTGAGGACGGCGGGCAGCGCGTCGGCGAGCGAGAGCAGCAGCCCGGTCGCCGTCGTGGAGACCGCCAGGTAGAGCGCGCCGCGCCGGCCGAGCCGGCCGACGAGCTTGCCGGCCGCCGCGGAGGAGACCGTGCCCACCAGGTAGACCAGGAAGATCGAGCCGACCACGCCCTGCGGCAGCGAGAACGGCGCCTCGACGAGCCGGTAGCCGATCACCGTGTAGACGGCGCCGAAGACCGTCATGAACAGCGCGCCGATCGCGTAGAGCCGCACGAGCAGCGGGTCCGCGAGGTGACCGCGCACGGTCCGCGCGAGCAGCCGCGGGTTCAGCGTGCCGGGCGTGAAGTGCCGGGCCTTCGGGATGAGCACGCGGAAGGCGACCGCGCAGCCCACGGCCATCAGGCCGACGGCCGCCAGGCCCGCCCGCCAGCCCCACAGCTGGGCCACCCAGCCGGTGACGATCCGGCCGCTCATGCCGCCGATGGAGTTGCCCGCCACGAACAGGCCGATCGCGGCGACCAGCGCCTTCGGCCGCACCTCCTCGGCCAGGAACGCCATCGCCGAGGCCGGCACACCGGCCAGCGCGGCGCCCTGCACCGCGCGCAGCGCGACGAGCCAGTCCAGGTTCGGGGCGAGCGGGACGAGCAGACCGACGGCGACGGCGACCGCGAGCGAGGCCGTCATCATCGAGCGGCGCCCGAAGCGCTCGGACAGCGCGCTGAGCGGGAGGACGCACAGGGCGAGCGCGCCGGTCGCGGCGGAGACCGTCCAGGAGGCGGCCGACGCGGTGGCGCCGAACTCGGCCGAGACGGCGGGGAGGAGGGCCTGGGTGGAGTAGAGGAGCGCGAAGGTGGCCACTCCGGCGGCGAACAGCGCGAGGCTCATCCGGCGGTAGCCGGGGCGGCCGGGGGCGAGCCGGGAGTCGGTGGCGTCGGCGCGGGAGGCAGTGCTTGCGTCGGCGACCGCGCGGGTGGCGGCCGCCTTGGTACTGGCGGAAGGCATGCCTCGAACGTAGGCCGACGCGTTTCATGCGTCCAATGCACGGAACTGCTGTAATCGTTCCCGTGATGCATGAGTACAGGTCACAGCATCGGCTGTCACCGAACAGTAACGAAGAAGACATGGGACTGCTGCTCGCGCCGCGGCTCGCTTACTTCGCCGCGGTCGCCCGGCACGAGCACGTGACCCGGGCCGCGCAGGAGATGGGCGTGCCGCAGTCGACGCTGTCGCGGGCCATGGTCCGGCTCGAAGAGGACCTCGGCGTCGCGCTGTTCGCCCGCCGCGGCCGTACGGTCTCGCTCACCGCAGCCGGCCGCCGCTTCCTCGGCGCGGCCGAGCGGGCCCTCGCCGAGGTCGAGCGCGCCGCCGACACCGTACGCGCCGACGCCGACCCGGCCGCCGGCCGGGTCGCCTTCGGCTTCCTGCACACCATGGGCTCCGAGACCGTGCCCGGGCTCATCCGCGCCTTCCGCGTCGACCACCCCAGGGTCCGCTTCACCCTGGTGCAGAACTACGGCGAGGCCATGATCGAACGGCTCCGCTCCGGCGAGCTCGACCTCTGCCTCACCTCGCCCGTGCCCGACGCGCCCGACCTCGTCGGCCGCCGCCTCGACGAGCAGCGGCTGCGGCTCGTCGTCCCCGACGACCACCGGCTCGCCTCCCGCAAGCGGATCCGGCTCGCCGAGGCCGCCGACGAGACCTTCGTGACCCTCGAACCCGGCTACGGGCTGCGCCGCATCACCGACGACCTGTGCGCCCAGGCCGGCTTCAAGCCCCGTATCGCCTTCGAGGGCGAGGAGGCCGAGACCCTCCGCGGCCTGGTCGCCGCCGGCCTCGGCGTCGCCCTGCTGCCGCCCCCGGCCGTCGCCCGGCCCGGCGTCGTCGAACTCGGCGTGACCTCGCCGCGCGCGGTCCGCGAGATCGGCGTGGCCTGGCTCGACGGCCACCCGGACACCCCGCCGGTCGCCGCCTTCAAGAAGTTCCTGCTCAGCAAGCGGGGCAGCCTGCTGCCGGAGTGAACCACCGGCGTGCCGGCGGGAACTACCGCCGCGAGCTGCCGAACCCCGCCGCGAGCGGCATCCGCAGCCCCAGCGGCGGCGGCGCCGCCATCGCGTCGGCCAGCGGCCGGCTCTGCGGCCGCCCGAACAGCGAGGAGAGCACGAAGTCGGCCGCCAGGGCGTGTACCTCGTCCTGGTACTGCCGCAGGGCGTGCCCGTCCGCGTGCACCTCGAAGCGGCAGGTGTCCCGGTTCGACTTCTTGGCCCGCTCGGCGTACCGGTACGACAGCTCCGGATCCGTCCGCGCGTCGTTCGTCCCGTGCACGAGCAGCACCCGCCGCCCCACCAACTGCCGTACGGGCTCGGGCTCGGCCGCCCGGTCGTCCTCCGGCAGCCACGGCGCGATCGCCAGGACCGCCGTCACCGCCGCGTGCCCGCCCGCGTGCAGCGCCGCCCGCGCCCCCATCCCGCGCCCCGCCAGGCACACCGGCACGTCCCCGTACCGCCGCACCGCCTCCGCGACCGCCCACGACGCGTCCGCCGCGAGCTGCGCGTCGGTCCCGTTCCACCCCCGGCCGCGGTAGCGCACCACATGCGCGACGAGCCCCTCGCCCCGCCCCGCCCGCCCCAGCGCCCGCCCGAGCGGCAGCGCCGCCGCGTGCGCCCACGCCGACGGCCCTCGCCCCGACACGGCCTCCCCGTCCGGCAGCAGCAGGACCACCCCGCCGACCTCGGTGACCGTCTGCGTCGCTCCGACGGGCCGACCGAGCCGGGGCGTCCGGGTGCCGGTCGGTGCCACGAGTGCGTTGTGCGTCATAACGGAACAGTCTCAGAAGGCGAGGTGTACGACAGCCGTACGCGCGGTCTCTGTTACGCATCGTCCGCTGAGCGAACACCGTTCCCGCCTACGGGGTTTGCCAACCGCGTTCGAACCAGTTCACCTCGCCCAGCGCGACGAAGCCGCGCCGCTCGTACCAGTGGCGCGGCCAGTCGTCGGCGAGCGCCATCAGGAAGACGGTCGTGCAGCCCGCGGCGGCGGCCATGCGCAGCGCGGTGTCCAGGACCACGCCCGCGTGGCCCTGGCCGAGGTACGGCTCGGCGGTGACGAGGTCCTCGATCTGGGCGATGCCGGTGGTCGGGTCGAGGTAGAGGTCGGCCCAGGAGGCGACCTGGCCGAACTCGTCGTGGGAGGCGAGGAAACGGACGTCGTCGGCGCCGCGCAGCCGGGCCGTGCGGCGCTCCACCAGGTCGTGGACGACCTCGGCCGGGGCGTCGGGGAGGAAGCGGCGCCAGCTCTCGGTGAGCGGGCCGCGCAGGGCCGGCAGGTCCACCTCCCGGGCTCCACCCTGCTCCGGCACCGGGCCGGTGTGGCGCATGATCACGACCGTCCGGCAGGTGTAGCCGGCGCGGGCGAGCGGGCCGGCGCAGGCGGCGGCGACGGTCTCGTCGGGGATGTGGACGGCGCGGTGCGGCAGCGCGGTCAGGGCCGTGTCGACCAGGGCGGGCAGGGCCTCGGGATCGGGGGCGCCGTCCACCAGGACGTGGTTGTCGCCGTGGGAGAGCGCGTAGGTCTCGTTCAGTGCCGCGAAGCCGCCGGGGAAGTCGACCGTCCGCTCCGCCTGCCGGCGGGTGAACCTGGACAGGAAGGCGTGGATCCGGCGCAGTTCGGGTTCCGTGACGTCAGGGCGCATAGGTGCAGGCTAGGCGGTCGTGTCCGGCGCACGCACCGAGAATTCAGGTGCCGAAGAGGCGCGCTCTACGCGCGTAGGCGCTACAGTGCGGAAATGACGAGCCAGATCCCCACCACCCCCACCGTGGACCAGATCCGCCGCGCCCCGAAGGTGCTGCTGCACGACCACCTCGACGGCGGGCTGCGCCCCGGCACGATCATCGAACTCGCCCGGGCCCAGGGCTATGACGCGCTTCCGGAGACCGAGCCCGACAAGCTCGGCATCTGGTTCCGCGAGGCGGCCGACTCCGGTTCGCTCGAGCGCTATCTGGAGACCTTCGCGCACACCTGCGCCGTCATGCAGAGCCGCGAGGCGCTGTTCCGCGTCGCCGCCGAGTGCGCGGTCGACCTCGCCGAGGACGGCGTCGTCTACGCCGAGGTGCGCTACGCCCCGGAGCAGCACCTGGAGGGCGGTCTCAGCCTCGAAGAGGTCGTCGAGGCCGTCAACGAGGGCTTCCGCGAGGGCGAGCGGCAGGCCAGGGCGAACGGGCACCGGATCCGGGTGGGCGCGCTGCTCACCGCGATGCGGCACGCCGCCCGCGCCCTGGAGATCGCCGAACTGGCCAATCGCTACCGCGACTCCGGTGTCGTCGGCTTCGACATCGCGGGTGCCGAGGCCGGCTTCCCGCCCACCCGGCACCTCGACGCCTTCGAGTACCTGAAGCGGGAGAACAACCACTTCACGATCCACGCGGGCGAGGCGTTCGGCCTGCCGTCGATCTGGCAGGCGCTCCAGTGGTGCGGCGCGGACCGGCTCGGCCACGGCGTGCGGATCATCGACGACATCGAGGTCGCCGAGGACGGCTCGGTCACCCTCGGCCGGCTCGCCGCCTATGTGCGCGACAAGCGGATCCCGCTGGAGATGTGCCCGACCTCGAACCTCCAGACCGGTGCCGCCGACTCGTACGCGGAGCACCCGATCGGCCTGCTCCGCAAGCTGCACTTCCGGGCGACGGTCAACACCGACAACCGGCTGATGAGCGGCACCAGCATGAGCAAGGAATTCGAATTCCTGGTCGATGCATTCGGTTACACGCTCGACGACATGGCCTGGTTCACGGTCAATGCGATGAAATCAGCGTTCATTCCTTTCGATGAACGACTCGCCATGATCAATGACGTCATCAAGCCAGGATACGCCGAGCTGAAGTCCGAATGGCTGTTCCAGCAGACCGCCACCACCAGCGAGTCTTCCCGCCAGACCGGCTGAGCGAGGGTCTTCGGGACGATCATCGGAGCGGCCGGGCGCACCACGCCCGGCCGCATTTCGGTGTTTGCGGACAGGGCATTCGCTCGTTAGGTTGCGTAGCCGCTCTGCATTCCCCGAATTGCCCTGCCCCGTGATCCCCGAGATTCCCGAGGAAGATTTTCTGATGAAGCAGTCCGCCGCCAAGAAGCTCGGTGTCGCCGTCCTGGGTGCCGCTTTCGCCGCCGCTGCCGCCGGCACGGCCTCCGCCGCCCCCGCCCCGGAGCCGGCCGGCCCCGACGCGCTGGGCCTGGTCACCAACACCGTCCCGGTCGGCGAGGACGTCACCGAGCTGCCCGCGGGCACCGACGCGGCCCTGGCCGGCGGCGAGACCGCCGTCGGCAGCGGCGCGGAGCAGGCCGTCAACGCCGTGCCCGGCGCGGTCGACCAGGCCCAGAACCTCCCGGGCGAGGTGCAGAAGCAGGCGTCGAACCTGCCGCTGGACGGCGCCAAGAGCGGCCTCGCCGCCACCCCGCTCCAGGGCGCGACCGGCCTCCTCGGCGGCCTGCCGCTGAACGGCCTGCCGGTGGGTGGCCTGGGTGGCCTGGCCGGCGGCCTGCCGCTGTAAGCAGCGCGCCGCCCGCAGGCATGGCGAAGGGGCGCCCACCCGGACCGGATGGGCGCCCCTTCGGCGTGCCTGCGGCGACTACCAGGCCGGGCTCGGCGACTTCTCGGCCGGCAGCAGCACCCACAGCGCCAGGTAGATCAGGAACTGCGGGCCCGGCAGCAGACACGAGACCAGGAAGATCGCGCGCATCGTCCAGTCGGAGATGCCGAAGCGCCGGGCCAGCGCCGCGCACACTCCGCCGATCACGCGTCCGTCACGGGGGCGGGCAAGTGCGGCCATGGTGGGCTCCTTCGTTTCCGGCGGCGATCCCGGTGATCGCGCGGTCCGATGCCTCCATGCTGCCGCCGGCGAAGGGACGAAACGTCGGTCTAGGGGGCGATCCCGACCCTGGGAATCGTCGGGGTCGCACCCTGAGGAACCGCCCTGCGGCTCCGCACTGGAGAGGACCCCCGGGAGGCGCCCGACCGCGCCGCCGCCCGCCGCCGCAGCCGCGCCCGCCCCGCCGGCACGAGCAGGACGTGCGCGAGGGCCACGCCCACCGTGTTCAGGAGCACCGAGTCCACGTCCACGACCTGCCCGGGCACCGCCGTCTGCAACAGCTCCACGGCCAGTGACACCAGCGCGCCCGCCGCCGTCGTACGGGCCAGGGACGCCCACGGCGAGACCCGCAGACGGCCGTCGCACATCGGCAGCAGCACCCCGAGCGGGGCCAGGAGCAGCATCTCCTTGCCGATCCGCCAGGCCGCCTCGGCCGGGCCGAGCAGCAGATAGGAGCGGATGCCGGCGAGCGGGGTCAGGTTCGGCGCGGTCACCCAGGCCACGTCCCGCGGCCGGAGCGCCACCCAGGCGACGCAGAGCACATGCGCGAGGAGGAGCAGAAACCCCGTCACGCGTACCACCGTGGCGGCACTGCCGCCCGAACCGCCCGAACCGCCCGAACCTTGAGGTTGCACGCCCCCCAAGACGCGCCCTCCGGCGGAATCGGTTCCGCCTCACCCCGGACCGACCCGGACAGACCCCTGGCCGACCCCTAGGGGGTCGCTGCCGGAGCCGTCGCCGGAGCCGATGCCGGCGCCGACGACACCGCCGACTCCGGGCGCTCCTTCAACTGCTCCGTGCACAGATAGCGGCGCGGCTCGTACGACCCCGGGCCGCCGAGCACCACCGTGTCACCGCCCGCGGTCGCCACGCCCGCCGTGCTCTCGGCGAAGGTGCAGACGATCTGCGCGAGCGCGGCCGCCGGCAGGTCCTCGGGCTGGCGGCTGAGCCGCAGCGTGCCCTTCAGATCGCCCTTGTGGGCGCCGCCGACCAGCAGCGGGCCCTTCACGGCCGTCGCGAAGCCGGCCTGCCGCTCGTCGGCCGACGGCTCGGTCACCAGCTGGGCGAGCAGCGCCGAGGCCGTACGCACCGGATCGCCCGCCGCCTTCTCCTCCGGCAGCGGCGAGCGGCGCTCGACCCGCTCCAGCTGCGCCCCGCACAGCAGGTACACGTGCAGCGGCACCCCCGTGCCGGGCGCGACCCCGTCGGGCGTGGCGCCGGCCGAGGTGTCGCACGGCACCCGCGAGGGGGCCGCGCCCGCGTCCACCGGCACCGAGGTCGTACGGATACCGCAGCCCGCGAGCAGTGCGGCAGCGCCGAGGACCGCAAGTCCCCGTCCCGTACGGCTCATACGGCGACGTCTCAACTCTCCTCCACCTCGCCCTGCACCTCACCCTGGCTGCTGCGGGTCTGCAGCTCGCGCGCTATCCCCGAGGCGTCCCGGGGCAGCCGCAGCACGAACACCGCGCCGTCCACCCGCCCGTCCGCACCGGTCGAGTTGTCCGCGGTGATGGAACCGCCGTGGATCAGGGCGTTCTCCATGGCGATCGACAGGCCGAGGCCGCTGCCGTCCGAACGGGGCCGGGAGGCGCTCGCCTTGTAGAAGCGGTCGAAGACGTGCGGCAGGACCTCCGCGGGGATGCCGGGTCCGTGGTCCCGCACGGCGATCACCAGGTCCTCCTCGCCGCTCCCGGCGGACGTCTCGGTCCGCACCGACACCCGCACCGGCGATCCGCCGTGCTTCAGCGCGTTGCCGATCAGGTTCGCCAGGATCACGTCCAGGCGGCGCGGGTCGAGCCGCGCCACGATCCCGCGCTCGGCGTCCAGGTCGACCGCGTCCAGCCAGGCCCGCGCGTCGATGCAGGCGGTGATCTGGTCGGCGATGTCGACGTCGTCGAGGACCAGGCGGGCGGTGCCCGCGTCGAAGCGGGTCACCTCCATCAGGTTCTCCACCAGGTCGTTGAGCCGGCGCGTCTCGCTGACGACGAGCGCGACGGCCGGGGCGATCATCGGGTCCAGCGCGTCCTGCTCGTCCTCCAGGACCTCGGTCACGGCGGTCAGCGCGGTCAGCGGGGTGCGCAGCTCGTGCGACATGTCGGCGACGAAGCGGGCGCTCGCCTCCTCCCGCGCGCTCATGTCCGCGACCTTCTTCTGCAGCGACTCGGCCGCGCTGTTGAACGTCCGCGACAGGTCGGCCAGTTCGTCGTTGCCGGAGACCCGCAGCCGGGTGTCCAGCTTGCCCTCGCCGAGCTGCCGGGCCGCCTCGCCGAGCCGGTGCACCGGGCGCAGCACGGTCGTCGCCGCGACCTGCGCGAGCAGCACCGAGCCGATCACGGCGAGGCCGGTGGCGATGCCGAGCGACCAGCCCAGCGAGTTGAGGTCGGCCTTCTCCGCGGCGAGCGACTTGAACACGTAGCCGGTCGGCCCGCCGCCGTCGATCTTCGTCCCGCCGACCAGGTACGGCGTCCCGCCGCGCTGCGTCCGCTGCCAGAACAGGTGGTACGGGTAGGCGTTGCCCTCCGTCACCGCGCGCCGCGTCTCCACGGCCGTGCGCAGCGAGTCCGGCACGTCCGCGAGCGTGAACACGTCCGGGTCGGAGGCGCCCACGATCGGCTTGCCGGCCGCCCGCTCGCCGACGAGCAGCACGCTGTAGCCGGCGCTGCCGCTCGCCATCTGCTCGGCGGTGTGCCGCAGCTCGTCCTCCGTGGGCCGCAGCGGCAGCGTCGCCGCCCGGTTCTGCATCTCCTGCCGGAAGTCGTTGAGCGAGCTGTCCTGGGTGCGCTTGAGCACCGCCTCGCGGTTCAGCCAGTACGCGATGCCGGACGCCGACACGGCCGCGGTGAGCGCGACCAGGGCGAAGACGACGACGAGCCGCAGCCGCAGGCTGGTGAAGCGGAGTACGGAGACGATCCCCTTGGTCACGCAGGAACGTCCAGCCGGTAGCCCACACCTCGTACGGTACGGATCAGGGTCGGCGAGGACGGCACGTCCTCCACCTTGGCGCGCAGCCGCTGCACACAGGCGTCGACGAGCCGCGAGTCGCCCAGGTAGTCGTGCTCCCAGACGAGCCGCAGCAACTGCTGGCGCGACAGGGCCTGGCCGGGCCGCCGGCTCAGCTCCAGGAGCAGCCGCAGCTCGGTCGGCGTGAGCTGCAGGTCCTGCCCGTTCTTGGTGACCGTCATCGCCGAGCGGTCGATCACGAGCGAGCCGAACGTCGCCGAGTCCGTGGACTCGCGCTCGCCGCGGCGCAGCACCGCGCGGATCCGGGCGTCGAGCACCCGGCCCTGCACGGGCTTGACCACGTAGTCGTCGGCACCCGACTCCAGGCCCACGACGACGTCGATGTCGTCGCTGCGGGCCGTGAGCAGGATGATCGGCAGCTGGTCCGTACGCCGGATCCGGCGGCACACCTCGAAACCGTCGATGCCGGGCAGCATCACGTCCAGCACGACCAGGTCCGGACGCTGCTCCTTCAGCAGCTTCAGGCCGTCCTCGCCCGTCGCCGCGGTGGCCACACGGTGGCCCTGGCGGGACAGGGAGAGTTCGAGGGCCGTGCGGATGGCGTCGTCGTCCTCGATCAGCAACAGGAAAGGCACGGCCTCATTCTGTCCCATGCGGCCGTCCGAGATCGACCGTCCGGTCACGCCTCCGTCACTCCGGGGCCTGTGACACGGCTGTGACAGTCGGCGGACACCGCCATGAAGTGCGGCGGGCAGTCTTTTCGACATCAAGGGCTTACGGACTCCAACCGACGGGGGGCGCGAGATGAACGCACTGCACAGCACCACCTCAAGCGCAGTTGTCACGCGTCTCCACGACGTCACGCGGAGCACCGAGAAGTCCGGCGCGGTGAACGGACGGGGGTGCGTTCGCAGCGTCGGGCGTCAGCGCAAGGCGCCGTACATGGTGGCCCTGGCTGACGGGGGTACGGGGTACGGGGAGGCCACGGGGGAGCGTTCCTCTCGGTCGGAGGCGGAGTTCACCGCCTACGTCCAGGAGCGCCGGGCCTCCCTGTACGCCACCGCCTACCACCTGACCGGTGACCGCTTCGAGGCCGAGGACCTGCTCCAGAGCGCGCTGTTCTCCACGTACCGCGCCTGGGACCGGATCAGCGACAAGGCCGCGGTCGGCGGCTACCTGCGCCGCACGATGACGAACCTGCACATCAGCGCCTGGCGGCGGCGCAAGCTCAACGAGTACCCGACCGAGGAGCTGCCGGAGACGGTCGGCGAGACGGACGCGATGCGCGGCACCGAACTGCGCGCCGTCCTCTGGCAGGCGCTGGCCCGGCTGCCCGAACTGCAGCGCACGATGCTGGTGCTGCGCTACTACGAGGGCAGGACCGATCCGGAGATCGCGGAGATCCTGGACATCAGTGTCGGCACGGTGAAGTCGAGCATCTGGCGCTCGCTGCGGCGACTGCGCGAGGACGAGGTGCTGAGCTTCGGCCGTGACGAGGAGGAGTCCTTCGGCGAGTTGGTCGCCTGAGGGCCTGACGGGGGGACCACGGGGGACACGGGGGAAACACGGGGGACCGTACGGGGGTACGGGGGAACCGGCGAGGGCCGGGCAGGATCGGGGGATCCTGTCCGGCCCTCGGCGCGTTCGCGTACGGCGGGGTGCGGGTGCGCGTGGTGAACGGCCATGTGAGCGCGGCGCGCGTCGGCGGTGTGCCCACCCGTTCCGCCCTGAGGAACGTGTGCCCACACCGCGTATCAGCGGCCCGCAGGCGTGCGGCAGCGGCCCGCGGCCGCGGCCGCGAGGCGGCCCAGGGCTTCGGGCCTGGCGCAGGGGTGGGCGCCGAGGGCGGCCTGGCGGGCCACGATGGAGCGCTCGGCGCGCATCAGGCGCCAGCCGCGGCGCAGCAGGAACGGGACCGACTTGCGGCCCTCCTTCAGGTCGCGCAGCAGCCGGCGGCGGAAGGTGGTGGCAGGGCTGCCGCGCAGGCAGAGCGCGTCGGCGAGCACGCCGAGCTCGCGGCAGCGGGCCACGATGTCGGCGGCGAAGATGCCCTCCGCCACGAACAGCGGGGTGCGCTCGATGTCGAGGGTCTCGTGGTCGACGCGCGAGCTGGTGGCGATGTCGTACACGGGCACGTCGGTCCGTCCCGTACGGCACAGCTGCTCGATCGCGGCGACGGCCGCGTCCGCGTCCCAGGAGAGCGGGGAGTCCCAGTCGATGTCCGTGCTGCCGTCGACGAGCGGCAGGGAGGGGTCGTCACCCTCCTTGTAGAAGTCGTCGAGACGGAGCACCGGCAGTCCGGTGCGGGCGGCGAGGGACGACTTGCCGGAGCCGGAGGGGCCCGCGAGCAGGACGACCCGGGTCGGGATCGGTTGGGAACTCACGGGACACCAGTGTGAACCATTCCCCCCAATAGGGGACCACCGAGGTGACCCGTTGGTATCGAGCATCACACCTCCACTACTGTCGGTGCCCGCTCGACCACCCTTCGGAAGGACCCCACCCCATGGCGAGTCACGCCGCTCCCCGATCCACCCGCCGCAGCGCCCTGCTGAAGGCCGGGCTCACCGTCACGGCGGCCGGCGCCGCCCTGCTCGGCGCGGGCGCCGCGGCCCAGGCGGCCGACGGGCTGGGTCTGCCGCTCCCGGTGGACACGCTGACCCAGGCGGACGGCCAGGCCGCCCTGGAAGGCGTCGGCCAGGGCGTGAAGCCGCTGACCGAGCTCCAGATCGACCCGCTGGCCAACACCGGCGTGGACCCGCTGGACAACGGCCTCGGCACGCAGGTCGCCGACTTCAAGCCGGTCGGCACGAACCTGGCGACCGACCTGGTGACGAAGGGCGGCGGTCTCGCGGACCTGCCGGTGGCGGGGCCGCTGGCGACGCGCCTGCTGCCGTAGCGGTACGACGAGGAGGCCCCGGCCGTTCGTGGTCGGGGCCTCTCGCGTGTACCCGGTCTAGTACGAGGAGCCGCTCGCGCCCAGCGAACCCGTGGGGTGCCAGACGGTCTTCGTCTCCAGGAACGCGGTCATGCGGTCCGTGCCCGGGGACTCCGCGAAGTCCTCGGTGGGGCGCGGGCGCAGGACGCGCTTCAGGTTGTCCGCGGCGGCGATCTCCAGCTCGCGGGCCAGGTCGGCGTCCGCGCCGGTCAGGTCGATCGCGTTGACGTCGAGGTGGGCCGCCAGGTGCGGGCCCATCTCGGCGGCCTTGCCGGACAGGATGTTGACGACGCCGCCCGGCAGGTCGGAGGTGGCGAGCACCTCGCCCAGGGAGAGCGCCGGCAGCGGGGCCTGCTCGGAGGCGATCACGACCGCGGTGTTGCCGGTGGCGATGACCGGGGCGATCACCGAGACGAGGCCCAGGAAGGACGACTCCTGCGGGGCGATCACGGTGACGACGCCGGTCGGCTCCGGGGTGGACAGGTTGAAGTACGGGCCCGCCACCGGGTTGGCGCCGCCGACGACCTGGGCGATCTTGTCGGTCCAGCCCGCGTACCAGACCCAGCGGTCGACGGCCGCGTCGACGACTGCGGCGGCCTTCGACTTGCCGAGGCCCTCGGCCTCGCCGACCTCGCGCACGAACTGGTCCCGGCGGCCCTCCAGCATCTCGGCGACGCGGTAGAGGATCTGGCCGCGGTTGTACGCGGTCGCGCCAGCCCAGCCGCCGAACGCCTTGCGGGCCGCGACGACCGCGTCACGGGCGTCCTTGCGGGAGGAGAGCGGGGCGTTGGCCAGCCACTTGCCCTTAGTGTCGGTCACCTCGTACACCCGGCCGCTCTCGGAACGCGGGAACTTCCCGCCCACGTACAGCTTGTAGGTCTTGAAGACGCCAAGACGGGTCTGACTGTCAGACATCGAGGTAGGCCTCCAGACCGTGACGGCCGCCCTCGCGGCCGAAGCCCGACTCCTTGTAGCCGCCGAACGGCGAGGTCGGGTCGAACTTGTTGAACGTGTTGGCCCAGACGACTCCGGCCCGGAGCTTGTTCGCCACCGCGAGGATGCGGGAGCCCTTCTCCGTCCAGATGCCCGCCGACAGGCCGTACTGGCTGTTGTTGGCCTTGGCGACGGCCTCGTCGGGGGTACGGAAGGTCAGCACGGACAGGACCGGGCCGAAGATCTCGTCGCGGGCCACGGTGTGCGCCTGGGTGACGTTCGTGAAGAGCGTCGGGGCGAACCAGTAGCCGGCGGACGGGATGTCGCAGGCGGCGGTCCAGCGCTCGGCGCCCTCCGCCTCGCCCTGCTCGACCAGCGAGGTGATCCGGGCCAGCTGCTCCTCGGAGTTGATGGCGCCGATGTCGGTGTTCTTGTCGAGCGGGTCGCCCAGGCGGAGCGTGGACAGGCGCCGCTTGAGCGAGTCGAGCAGCTCGTCGTGGACGGACTCCTGGACCAGGAGACGGGAGCCCGCGCAGCAGACCTGGCCCTGGTTGAAGAAGATGCCGTTGACGATGCCCTCGACGGCCTGGTCGATGGGGGCGTCGTCGAAGACGATGTTGGCGCCCTTGCCGCCGAGCTCCAGGGTGAGCTTCTTGCGCGTGCCCGCGACGGACTTCGCGATGGACCGGCCGACGGCGGTCGAGCCGGTGAAGGCGACCTTGTTGACGTCCGGGTGCTCGACGAGCGCGGCGCCGGTGTCCCCGTAACCCGGGAGGATGTTGACGACACCCTTCGGGAGGCCGGCCTGGCGGCAGATGTCCGCGAAGAACAGGGCGGACAGCGGGGTGGTCTCGGCGGGCTTCAGGACGACCGTGTTGCCGGTCGCGAGGGCCGGGGCGATCTTCCACGCGAGCATGAGCAGCGGGAAGTTCCACGGGATGACCTGGCCGGCCACGCCCAGCGGGCGCGGGTTCGCGCCGTAGCCGGCGTGGTCGAGCTTGTCGGCCCAGCCCGCGTAGTAGAAGAAGTGCGCGGCGACCAGCGGGAGGTCCGCGTCGCGGGTCTCCTTGATCGGCTTGCCGTTGTCCAGGGTCTCCAGGACGGCCAGCTCGCGGCTGCGCTCCTGGATGATCCGGGCGATCCGGAAGAGGTACTTGGCGCGCTCCGAGCCGGGCAGCGCGGACCACTTCTCGAAGGCGCGGCGGGCGGCCTTCACCGCGCGGTCCACGTCCTCGGCGCCGGCCTGGGCGATCTCGGAGAGGACCTCCTCGGTGGAGGGGGAGACGGTCTTGAAGACCCTGCCGTCGGCCGCGTCGACGAACTCGCCGTCGATGAAGAGGCCGTAGGAGGGCGCGATGTCCACGACGGACCGGGACTCGGGCGCCGGTGCGTACTCGAACGGGGAGGAGGGGGAGGTCATGATGATCAGTCCACCGTCACGTAGTCGGGGCCGGAGTAGTGGCCGGTCGCCAGCTTCTGACGCTGCATGAGCAGGTCGTTCAGCAGGCTGGAGGCGCCGAAGCGGAACCAGTGGTTGTCCAGCCAGTCCGGGCCGGCGGTCTCGTTGACCAGGACCAGGAACTTGATCGCTTCCTTGGTGTTGCGGATGCCGCCGGCCGGCTTCACGCCGATCTGGATGCCGGTCTGGGCGCGGAAGTCGCGCACGGCCTCCAGCATCAGGAGCGTGTTGGCGGGGGTGGCGTTGACCGCGACCTTGCCGGTCGAGGTCTTGATGAAGTCCGCGCCGGCCATCATGCCGAGCCAGGAGGCGCGGCGGATGTTGTCGTACGTGGACAGCTCGCCGGTCTCGAAGATCACCTTGAGGCGGGCGCGGTCGCCGCACTCGGCCTTGATGGCGGCGATCTGCTCGTAGACCTCCAGGTAGCGGCCGGCGAGGAAGGCGCCACGGTCGATGACCATGTCGATCTCGTCGGCGCCGGCGGCGATGGCGTCGGCGGTGTCGGCCAGCTTCACGGGGAGGGCCGCGCGGCCCGCCGGGAAGGCGGTGGCGACGGAGGCGACCTTGACGTCGCTGCCCTTCAGGGCGGCCTTGGCGGTGGCCACCATGTCGGGGTAGACGCAGACGGCGGCGGTCGTCGGGGTCGTGCGGTCGGTCGGATCGGGGTTGACGGCCTTGGCGGCGAGCGCCCGGACCTTGCCCGGGGTGTCCGCGCCTTCGAGCGTCGTCAGGTCGATCATGGAGATGGCCAGGTCGATGGCGTACGCCTTGGCCGTGGTCTTGATCGAACGCGTACCGAGGGACGCGGCGCGCGCCTCCAGGCCGACGGCGTCGACGCCGGGCAGCCCGTGGAGGAAGCGGCGCAGCGTGCTGTCGGACGCGGTCACGTCGGCGAAAGCTTGTGCTGCGGTTGCAGTGGTGGGCATGGTCACCAGTCGAGCATATCTACGCGCGTAGCGGCGTGTACAGGGGCCTGCTCGTCCGAGCGGACTAAAGCGCAGGTGGCGGCGGGGAAGTGGTGGGGCGGGTGAGTCCTGTCACATGCCTGTGACACGGACCGGATGGCTCCGGTACCCCCCGTCCGTAACGTTTCTTCTTGCAGCCAGCCAGAACTCAACCGGCCCCACTCGGGACGAGATGTCAGCGGCATGCGGCTCTTCCTTCCATCCTCTGACCGTCTTCACGGGAGTCGTTATGCGCACCGCCCTTCGCACCGCCGTCGCCACCGCCCTCTTCGCGGGCCTCGCCGTCACCCCGGTTCTCGCCGGCACCGCCTTCGCGGCGGACGGCCCGGCCGCCACCACCGGCAGCGGCACCTCCGTTCCGACCGCGCCGCAGCCGAACGAGCCGAACCAGGACGGGCTGCAGCAGAACGAGCCGAACCAGGGCGTGTCGCCGAAGCAGGACGAGCCGCAGCAGGACGAACCGAAGAAGGACGACCAGAAGCCCGCCCCGGAGGGCGGCACCGTCCTCTCCGGGCCGACGGTCGACGGCTGCACGGTCACGGAGAAGATCGCCTCCGTCTTCCCGTACTGGACGGTCACGCTCACCAACGACGCGAAGCAGGGCCCCAAGGCCGTCCTGCAGGACGAGCACGGCAAGGTCGTCACCACCGTCGACCGCGTGCACCCCGCGGACATCGGCAACGGCGTGAAGATCAAGGACGCGGACACCGCCACTCCGGTGCTCGGCCAGCACACCAACGGCGGCGACTCCGCGCCGTACCAGTGGACCGACTTCCCGAAGCTTCCCAAGGGCTGCCTCACGCCCACCACCCCGGAGCCGGACGGCGGCACCGTGCTCTCCGGGCCGACGGTCCACGGCTGCACGGTCACCGAGGTCATCGCCTCGTCCTACGGCCAGGGTTGGACGGTCACGCTCACCAACGACGCGAAGAAGGGCCCCAAGGCCGTCCTCAAGGACGAGAAGGGCAAGGTCCTGGAGACGGTCGACCGCGCCCACCCCGGCCCGACCGGTCTCGGCCAGAAGATCGTGCACGCCGACACCCTCACCGCGCGCTACGGGCAGCACACCAACGGCGGCGACTCCGCGCCGTACCGCTGGACCGACTTCCCGAAGCTCCCCGAGAACTGCGTCACGAAGACCACGCCCACCACCCCGGCCACGAGCGCCCCGACCCACGGCGGCCAGACCAGCGTCGTCCCGCAGGGCGGGGTCGCCGCCGGCGCCGAGTTCGGCAGCGTCGAGCAGAGCAACGACACGGCCCTCCTCGCCTCCGGCGCGGGCGCCGCCGTGGTCGTCGCCGGCCTGGGCCTGACCGCCCTGCGCCGCCGGGCCACCAACCGCGGCTGACACCGCCCCCCGCGGCTCACACCCCTGAGGGGGTGTCCCGCCGAGCAGGCCGGGCTCGCGACGCCCGGCACCGCCGGGACACCCCCGCGCAGAGCCGCTTCCCCTTCGGCGGGCCGCCCTCCTCCTCGGCGGCCCGCCGCACCCCTTTCCCGGAGCCAGCCCATGACCCGCCGCCCCCTCCTCCTCGCCATGGCCGCGGCCACCGCCGCCCTCGTCCTGACGGGCTGCTCGTCGCCCGCCGCGGAACCCGCGTCCGCCGTCCCCGCCCCGCGGGTCACCGCGACCGCCGCGCCCGCGCCTGCCGAGCAGCCCGCCGCCGCGCCGCTGCCGCGCTCCCTGCCCGTACGCGTGCGGGTGCCCTCCGCCGGCGTCGACACCGGGCCGGTCCTGGAGCTCGGCCTCAACGCCGACGGCACCGTCCAGGTGCCGTCCGTCGCCCAGGCCGACCGGATCGGCTGGTACGACAAGGGCGTCACGCCCGGCGAGACCGGACCCGCGGTCCTCATCGGGCACTACGACACCGTGAAGGGCCCCGCCGTGCTCCGTGACGTCGGCCGGATCCACGTCGGCGACCGCATCACCGTGACGCGCGCCGACGGCACCGACGCCGTGTTCCGGGTCCGGGAGCTGGAGCAGGTCGGCAAGAAGTCGTTCCCCACGAAGAAGGTCTACGGCGACACCAGCCGCCCCGAACTGCGGCTGATCACCTGCGGCGGCGACCTCGTCGACGGCCACCGCCCCGACAACATCGTCGTCTACGCCGACCTGCTCGCCACGGCCTGACAGCCGGAACAGGCACGGGCCCTCTGCGCCGGACGGGGACGGCTGAGGCACAATCGGGCCCATGACGAGCCCGACGCCTTCCGCGCAGCCCTCCGAGCCCGACCAGGAGGACCGTGTCTTCCGTTCCTCCACGGGGATCGCCGGCGGGGTCTTCCTGCTCCTGCTCGTCGCGTTCTTCGGCGGCGACGCGATCGTGCGCGGGGCCGGGCGGACGCCGTGGGTGACGCTCGCCGTGCTGATCATGACCGTGCCGCTGATCGTGGCCTTCACCATCCGGCCGGCGGTCTACGCGAACGAGCTCCGGCTGCGCGTCCGCAACCCGTTCCGGACCATCACCATGCCCTGGGGCACGGTCGCCGACGTGCGGGCCGGCTACTCCAGCGAGGTGATGACGCACGACGGCGGCCGCTACCAGCTGTGGGCGGTGCCGGTGTCGCTGCGGCAGCGCAAGCGGGCCGCGCGCAAGGCGGCCACCGCCTCGCAGGACGACCCGCACGGCCGTACCTCCGCCACCGCCGACGTCACCGACATCAAGGCCCGCTACGCGCCCGCCGACAAGACCGTCGCCGACCTGCGCGACATGAGCGAGCGGCTCGGCGGCCGGGCGGAGACGGCGGGCGAGGTGCAGGTGCGCTGGGCGTACGAGGTGATCGCGCCGGCCGTCGTCGGGCTCGTGCTCCTGGTGATCCTCATCGCGACCGGCTGACCCGCCTGCGTCCGCACGGTCACGGCGGCCCCGGCCACACCAGCAGCATGTAGCCGCCCAGCCACGCCGACGACAGCGCCGCCCCGCCCAGCACCACGGCCGCCGCCGCGAACCGCGCCCGGGCCACCGCCACGGCCAACGGCAACAGCAGCGGAAAACCCGGCAGGAGGAAGCGGGCGCGCGGGAAGTACACGCCGCCGCTGCCCAGCACCACCAGGAGCAGCACCCCGGTGAACACGAGCAGCGGCACCGGCTGACGGTCCCGCCCCCGGTCCGCCACCGCGAGCACGTACAGCGCGGTGGCGCCGACCAGGACGGCCGACACCGCGACCAGGAACAGCTGCGGATGCCGGGCGTAGACCAGCAGATCGCGCAGCGCGCGCAGGGTGACCACGCCGCCGTCCCACTCGTTCGCCCAGGTCCGCTGCACCGCGAGGTAGCCGTCCCAGCGGCCGAGACGCAGCCCCACCCAGCCCGTGAACCCCAGCCAGCCCAGCGGCGCGGCGAAGCCGGCCACCAGCGCCGGGCGGTCGCCCCGCCGGGCCGCGAGCAGCGCCGCCACCGACACCGCCGCCGCGACCGCGATCCCCGTCGGCCGGGTCAGCCCCGCCGCCACCGCGAGCCCCGCCGCCCACCCCCAGCGCCCGGCCAGGACCGCGTACAGCGCCCCCGCCGCCAGCGCCGTGAACAGCGACTCCGTATAGCCCATCCACTGCACCACCGCCACCGGCGACGCCCCCCACAACACCACCAGGACCGCGCCCGTACGCCGCCCGTGCAGCCGCTCGCCGACCGCGAAGATCCCGAGCGCGGCGCCCAGCGAGCAGACCCCGGCGATCACCAGCGCGACGGAGGCCCGGGAGCCCGGCGTCACGGCCGCGACGGCCTTGATCAGGGCCGGGTAGAGCGGGAAGAAGGCGAGGCTGCTGTGGTGGCTGAGCCCTTGGTCGTAGCCGTGGTCGGCGATCCCCAGGTACCAGCCCGAGTCCCACGAGGTCGCGAGCGTCGGCCACACCCCGTGCCCCTTGAGGTGCGCCCAGTGGGCCAGGACCAGCAGCCCCAGGGTCCGTACCGCCAGATAGCCGAGGAGGGCGGGGGCGGCCCGGCGGAGCAGCGGTACGGCGGGCCGTGGGGCCGGGCACCGGGTCGGTGCGGGTGCGAGCGGCGCGGTGAGCACCGGGTCACCCTGGCCCCGCGCACGCGGCGGAGGGCACGCGCGTTACGGCACCCGCCGTAACCGGTTCACCCGTACGGGAACGCCGGAGGGCCCGTACGGGAACGGTTCCGTACGGGCCCTCCGGCGGTCCGGGCGGTCAGAGACCGGCGGCCTCGGCCAGGTCCTTCTTGATCGAGGCGAGGACCTCGGCGGCCGTCGCGCGGGCCGTCGCCAGCCCGCTCGCGTCGGCGACCGGGACCACGACCTCCAGGTAGCACTTGAGCTTGGGCTCGGTGCCGGACGGGCGGACGATCACCCGGGCCTTGTAGGCGCCCTCCAGGTGGTAGCGCAGACCGTCGGTCGGCGGCAGCGACTCCGTGCCCTTCGTCAGGTCCTCCGCCGAGACGACCGTCAGGCCGGCCAGCTGCACCGGGGGCTTCTCGCGCAGCGCGGTCATGGCGTTCGCGATGACCGTCAGGTCCTCGACGCGCACCGACAGCTGGTCCGTGGCGTGCAGACCGTGCGCCACCGCCAGGTCGTCGAGCAGGTCGGTGAGCGTGCGGTCGCGCTCCTTCAGCTCCGAGGCCAGCTCGGCGACGAGCAGCGCCGCCGTGATGCCGTCCTTGTCGCGGACGCCCTCCGGGTCGACGCAGTAGCCGAGCGCCTCCTCGTAGCCGTACCGCAGGCCCTCGACGCGGGCGATCCACTTGAAGCCGGTCAGCGTCTCCTCGTAGCCGACGCCCGCGGCCTCCGCGATCCGGCCGAGCAGGGACGACGACACGATCGACTCGGCGAAGACGCCGGTGGCGCCCTTGTGCACCAGGTGCGCGGCGAGCAGCGCGCCCACCTCGTCGCCGCGGAGCATCCGCCAGCCGCCCTCGACGGACGCGTCCGGCACGGCCACCGCGCAGCGGTCGGCGTCCGGGTCGTTCGCGATCACGATGTCCGGGTCCACGGCCCGCGCCGCCTCGAACGCGAGGTCCATCGCGCCCGGCTCCTCCGGGTTCGGGAACGCGACCGTCGGGAACGCCGGGTCCGGGTCGGCCTGCTCGGCGACCAGGGCCGGCGGCGGGAAGCCGTGCCGGCCGAACGCCGCCGTCAGCACGTCCTTGCCGACGCCGTGCATGGCCGTGTAGACGGTCCGTACCGTACGGGGCGAGCCGGGCGTGAGGACCGCGTCCGTCCGCTCCAGGTACGCCTCCAGGACCTCGTCGCCGAGGGTCTCCCAGCCGCTGTCCGGACGCGGTACGTCGGCCAGCGCGCGCACCGCGGCGATCTCGGCGGCGATCTCCGCGTCCGCGGGCGGCACGATCTGCGAACCGTCGCCCAGGTACACCTTGTAGCCGTTGTCCCGCGGCGGGTTGTGGCTCGCGGTCACCTCGACGCCCGCGACGGCACCCAGATGCCTTATCGCGTACGCCAGGACGGGCGTCGGCAGCGGCCGCGGGAGCAGCGCGGCGCGCAGGCCCGCGCCGGTCATCACGGCGGCGGTGTCGCGCGCGAAGTCGGCGGACTTGTAGCGGGCGTCGTAGCCGATGACCACGAGGCCGCCGGTCCGGCCCTTCGCCTTGAGGTACGCGGCGAGGCCCGCGGCGGCGCGGATGACCACGGCGCGGTTCATCCGCATCGGCCCCGCGCCGAGCTCGCCACGGAGCCCGGCGGTGCCGAACTGCAGCGTGCCGGCGAAGCGGATGGCGAGCTCGTCGGTGTCCCCGCGGTCGAGGAGCGCGCCGAGTTCGTCGCGGGTCTCCTGGTCGGGGTCCTCGGCGAGCCACGCCTGGGCCCGGGCGAGGAGGTCGTCCTGCGTCACGGTGGTGTGCCTTTCGGGGGGTGCGGGTGGTGGTGGGCGGCGGGAAGGGGGGTGCGGGTGCCGCTGCGCGGAGCCTTTCCCCACCCCGCCCCTTCCCGTAACCGGGGGCTCCGCCCCCGGACCCCCGCGCCTCGGACGCCGGCGGGGCTGGATTTCGGCGGAGCCCCCGGTTCCTGCGGTCAGATGCGGTCGAGCACCCGGGTGAGCAGCTCGCCCATGCGCGCCGCCGAGTCGCGGCCCGCCTGGAGGACCTCCTCGTGGTTCAGCGGCTCGCCCGAGAGCCCCGCGGCGAGGTTGGTGACCAGGGAGATGCCGAGGACCTCCGCGCCGGCCTCGCGGGCGGCGATCGCCTCGAGGACGGTGGACATGCCGACGAGGTCGCCGCCCAGGACGCGGACCATGTTGATCTCGGCCGGGGTCTCGTAGTGCGGGCCGGGGAACTGGACGTACACGCCCTCCTCCAGCGTCTCGTCGACCTCCTTGCACAGCGCGCGCAGCCGCGGCGAGTACAGGTCGGTCAGGTCGACGAAGTTCGCGCCCTCGATCGGCGACGCCGCCGTCAGGTTGAGGTGGTCGCTGATGAGGACCGGCTGGCCGGGGCGCATGCCCTCGCGGAGGCCGCCGCAGCCGTTGGTGAGGACGACGGTCTTGCAGCCGGCGGCGACGGCGGTGCGGACGCCGTGCGCGACGGCGGCGACACCGCGGCCCTCGTAGTAGTGGGTGCGGCCGAGGAAGACCAGGGCGCGCTTCTCGCCGATCTTGTACGAGCGGATCTTGCCGCCGTGGCCCTCGACGGCCGGCGGCGGGAAGCCGGGCAGCTCGGTGACCGGGAACTCGGCCTCGGGGGCGCCGAGCGCGTCGACGGCGGGGGCCCAGCCGGAGCCCATGACCAGGGCGACGTCGTGGTTCTCGACACCGGTCAGCTCGCGCAGGCGCGCGGCGGCGGCCTCGGCGGCCTCGTACGGGGTGGTAGTGGCGTTCACTGACTCTCTCGCCTCGGGGAGGGGGGTCCGAGGGGAGCCCCGGACGGATTCGATTCGCGAAGCAGCCTAGCCCGAGAATTCCTACGCGCGTAGATGACGGCGCGCACGGAGCTGCGATCGTTGTCTTGTCGTTTCCGACAAGGGCGGAAAAGGGACCGCGGCGCTCCGCCTCAGCAGGGGCGCTTGCGCAGCTCCATCACGTAGTCGTGCGGCGCCCCGGCCGACTCCGCCGCGTCCGCGATCTCGCCCAGGTAGCGGGCCGAGGGCAGCCCGCCCTCGTACGCGTTCAGCACGTACACCCAGGTCGGCTCGTCGCCGTCCAGCGTGTGCACGCGCACCCGCATCCGCCGGTAGATGTCGAGGCCGACGCCCTCCCAGCGGTCCATCGAGTCCTCGTCCATCGGCGCGATGTCGTACAGCGCGACGAAGACCTGGGAGCGCGGTGCCTCCACGATCGTGGCGAGCGCTCCCTCCCAGCCCATCTGCTCCCCGCCGAAGGTCAGCCGCCAGCCGTTCAGCCAGCCGGTGCCGCGCAGCGGCGAGTGCGGTGCGCGGCGGCTCATCAGCCGCGCGTCGAGGTTGCCGGCGTACGCGGCGTAGAGCGACATGGGGTCGAGGGTACGGGAGGGGACGGGGTCGCCGCGGAAGTCCGGGACGGGCCCGGACGGAGGCGGCCGCGAGCCCCCTGGCGCGTGGCCCGGCCGCGCGTACGCGACAATGGGTTACGCACTTGAAGCGTGCGGGACAATGGCGTACGCACTGCAGCCCAGCGGGGTGACCCCCCGGCAGAACGAGAGCGCGAGGCGTAGATCCCAGTGACCCGGATCGTGATCATCGGCGGCGGACCCGGCGGATACGAGGCGGCCCTCGTGGGCGCCCAGCTCGGCGCGGAGGTGACCGTCGTCGACTGCGACGGCCTCGGCGGCGCGTCCGTCCTGACCGACTGCGTCCCCTCCAAGACCCTGATCGCCACCGCCGAGGTGATGACCACCTTCGACTCCTCGTACGAGGAGCTGGGCATCATCGTCGCCGACGACACCCCGCCCCTGGAGCAGTCCGCCCGCGTGGTCGGCGTGGACCTGGGCAAGGTGAACCGCCGTGTGAAGCGGCTCGCGCTCGCCCAGTCGCACGACATCACCGCGTCCGTGACCCGGGCCGGCGCCCGCGTGCTGCGCGGCCGCGGTCGCCTCGACGGGCGGCAGGCGCTCGACGGCTCGCGCCAGGTGGTCGTCACGGCCGCCGACGGCAGCGAGGAGACGCTGACCGCGGACGCCGTCCTGATCGCCACCGGCGGGCACCCGCGCGAGCTGCCGGACGCCAAGCCGGACGGCGAGCGGATCCTGAACTGGACCCAGGTCTACGACCTCAAGGAGCTCCCGGAGGAGCTCATCGTGGTCGGTTCCGGTGTCACCGGTGCCGAGTTCGCCGGCGCCTACCAGGCCCTCGGCTCCCGCGTCACGCTCGTTTCCAGCCGCGACCGCGTGCTGCCGGGTGAGGACCCGGACGCGGCCGCCGTCCTGGAGGACGTCTTCCGGCGCCGTGGCATGAACGTCATGGCCCGCTCCCGTGCCGAGTCCGCCAAGCGGGTCGGCGACCGGGTCGAGGTCACCCTCTCCGACGGCCGGGTCATCTCCGGCACGCACTGCCTGATGGCGGTCGGCGCCATCCCCAACACCGCGGGCATGGGCCTGGAGGAGGCCGGCGTCCGGCTGAAGGACTCCGGGCACATCTGGACCGACAAGGTGTCCCGCACCACCGCCCCCGGCGTCTACGCGGCCGGTGACGTCACCGGCGTCTTCGCGCTCGCCTCGGTGGCGGCCATGCAGGGGCGCATCGCCATGTACCACTTCCTCGGCGACGCGGTGACCCCGCTCAACCTGAAGACGGTCTCCTCCAACGTCTTCACCGACCCCGAGATCGCCACCGTCGGCTACACCCAGGCCGACGTGGACGCGGGCAAGATCGAGGCCCGGGTCGTCAAGCTGCCGCTGCTGCGCAACCCCCGCGCGAAGATGCAGGGCATCCGGGACGGCTTCGTCAAGATCTTCTGCCGCCCCGGCACCGGGATCGTGGTCGGCGGCTGTGTCGTCGCCCCGCGCGCGAGCGAGCTGATCCACCCGATCTCGATCGCGGTCGACAACAATCTGACGGTTGAACAGATCGCAAATGCTTTCACCGTGTACCCCTCCCTGTCGGGCTCGATCGCGGAAGTGGCACGGCAGTTGCACACCCGAAAGACCGCGGCCGAGGCCTGAGGCCGGCGTCGGCGACCGCCCCGGCCTGCGGGAACGGTTCGCCGACTCGGACAACCCCCGGCAAGCCGGGGCATAGAACGATCAACGGCGGGGTCCCTCATACCACTTGGGGACCCCGTCTGTGTGCATCTTCTGCATTTCGGCCCAAAGTGCCGTGGGTCACGTTACTGTCGGTTTCGTGTTCGCTGCAGAACGTCGCCAGTTGATCCTCGAAATGGTGCGTGCCAATGGAGCCGTGTCGCTCCGCGAGCTCGCCCGCGTCGTCCAGACCTCAGAAGTGACCGTACGGCGTGACGTGCGGGCACTGGAGGCAGAAGGACTCCTCGACCGCCGGCACGGCGGTGCGGTACTGCCGGGCGGACTCACCCGCGAGTCCGGCTTCCCGCAGAAATCCCATCTCGCGACGGCCGAGAAGACGGCCATCGCCGACGTCGCCGCGACCCTCGTCGAGGAAGGCGAGGCCATCGTCGTCGGCGCGGGCACCACCACGCAGGAGCTGGCCCGCCGGCTCGCCCGGGTGCCCGGACTCACCGTCGTCACCAACTCGCTGCTCGTCGCCCAGGCCCTCGCCCACGCCAACCGGGTCGAGGTCGTCATGACCGGCGGCACCCTGCGCGGTTCCAACTACGCGCTCGTGGGCAGCGGGGCCGAGCAGTCGCTCCAGGGGCTGCGGGTCTCCCGGGCCTTCCTCTCGGGCAGCGGGCTGACCGCCGAGCGCGGCCTGTCCACGTCCAACATGCTCTCCGCGAGCGTGGACCGGGCGCTGGTGCAGGCGGCGGCGGAGGTCGTGGTGCTCGCCGACCACACCAAGCTCGGCACGGACACCATGTTCCAGACGGTGCCCACCGACGTGATCACCCGCCTGGTCACGGACGAGCCCCCGGTCCACGACGAGCGCGCCGCCACCGAGCTCCAGGCCCTCGCCGACCAGGGCGTCCAGATCGCCGTGGCCGGCACCGGCGCCCCCGCGCACGGGAGCGAGCCGCACCCACCGGGCGGCGGCCGTCCGCGCCGTGACGTCCCGCTGCCCGGCCAGCGCGGCCGACTGCCCGGCGGCCAGTTCCGCGGCGGCCCGGGCGGCCTCCCCGGCGAGATGCTCGCACCCGAACGGGCGGCGCGGGTCGCGGACATGCGCCGCCGCTGACCGATCGCGTACGGGGCGGGGTTCGCGTACCGGCCGGGGCCTGCGTGCGGGGGGCGAGGCCCGGTTCTCGTACGGGCCGGCGGCTACGGCTTCAGGCCGCGTACCGTCAGGTCGAGCAGGCGGTCCGCCAACCCCGGGTCCTCCGGGGAGCGTTCGGCGGCCAGGGCGATCGCGTTGGTGAGCTGGATCAGGTCGCCGATCGGCACGTCCGCGCGCACCGTGCCCGCCGCGCGGGCCCGGTCGAGCAGCCGGGTGCCGGCCGCGCGCAGCGGTCCACGGCACGCGGAGAGCGCCGAACTCCCGTCGGGCGAGGCCGACATGAGCGCGATCGACAGCCCGCGGTACTCGCTCGCGTGGGCGATCAGGGTGCGCAGCCAGGTCATGAGCGCGGCGCACGGGTCCGGGTCCTCCGTCAGCTCAGCGGAGCGGCGGAGAAGCGCGGCGAGCGCGTCCTGGAAGACGGCGCCGAGCAGCGCCTCGCGGCTGGGGAAATGCCGGTAGAGGGTGCCGATGCCGACCCCGGCGCGGCGCGCGATGTCCTCCAGGGAGGCGTCGGTGCCGTGCGCGGCGAAAGCGGCACGGGCCTCGGCGAGCAGCCGCTCGTGGTTGCGGCGCGCGTCGGCTCGCATCCGTACTTCCTCCGCATGGCTCTGGTGTCACGAAGGGCCCGCAGGCGGTGGATGCCTGCGGGCCCTTCGTACCGTACCCCGGTCGGAACCGGGGCCGGGATCAGTCCTTGATCTCGCAGATCGCGGCGCCGGACGTGATGGAGGCGCCGACCTCGGCGGACAGGCCCTTGATGGTGCCGGCCTTGTGCGCGTTGAGCGGCTGCTCCATCTTCATGGCCTCCAGGACGACGATCAGGTCGCCCTCCTGGACCTCGGCGCCCTCCTCGACGGCCACCTTGACGATGGTGCCCTGCATCGGGGAGGCGAGGGTGTCGCCGGAAGCCGTCGGGCCGGACTTCTTGGCGGCGCGGCGCTTCGGCTTGGCGCCGGCGGCGAGGCCGGTCCGGGCCAGGGTCATGCCCAGCGACGACGGCAGGGAGACCTCGAGGCGCTTGCCGCCGACCTCGACGACGATCGTCTCGCGGCCGGTCTCGTCCTCGTCGGCCTCGCCGCCCGCCGGGGCGAACGGCTTGATCTCGTTGACGAACTCGGTCTCGATCCACCGGGTGTGGACGCGGAACGGGTCGGCGGTGAACGCCGGGTCGACCACGACGGCCTGGTGGAACGGGATGGCCGTGGCCATGCCCTCGACCTTGAACTCGGCGAGCGCGCGGGCGGCGCGCTGCAGCGCCTGCTCGCGGGTGGCGCCGGTGACGATCAGCTTGGCGAGCAGCGAGTCCCAGGCCGGGCCGATGACCGAGCCGGACTCGACGCCCGCGTCCAGGCGGACACCGGGGCCGGTCGGCGGCTCGAAGACGGTGACGGTGCCGGGCGCCGGGAGGAAGTTGCGGCCCGGGTCCTCGCCGTTGATGCGGAACTCGAAGGAGTGACCGCGGACGGCCGGGTCGCCGTAGCCGAGCTCCTCGCCGTCGGCGATGCGGAACATCTCGCGGACCAGGTCGATGCCGGTGACCTCTTCGGTGACCGGGTGCTCGACCTGGAGGCGGGTGTTGACCTCCAGGAAGGAGATCGTGCCGTCGGTGCCGACGAGGAACTCGACGGTGCCCGCGCCGACGTAGCCGGCCTCCTTGAGGATGGCCTTGGACGCCGCGTACAGCTCGGCGTTCTGCTCGTCCGTCAGGAACGGCGCCGGGGCCTCCTCGACGAGCTTCTGGTGCCGGCGCTGCAGCGAGCAGTCACGGGTGGAGACGACGACGACGTTGCCGTGCTTGTCGGCGAGGCACTGGGTCTCGACGTGGCGCGGCTTGTCGAGGTAGCGCTCGACGAAGCACTCGCCGCGGCCGAAGGCGGCGACGGCCTCGCGGACGGCGGAGTCGTAGAGCTCCGGCACCTCTTCGAGGGTGCGGGCGACCTTCAGACCGCGGCCACCGCCACCGAAGGCGGCCTTGATGGCGATCGGCAGGCCGTTGGCCTCGGCGAAGGCGACGACCTCGTCGGCGCCCGAGACCGGGTCCGGGGTGCCGGCGACCAGCGGGGCGCCGGCGCGCTGCGCGATGTGGCGGGCGGCGACCTTGTCACCGAGGTCGCGGATGGCCTGCGGCGGCGGGCCGATCCAGGTGAGGCCGGCGTCGATCACGGCCTGGGCGAAGTCGGCGTTCTCGGAGAGGAAGCCGTAACCCGGGTGGATCGCGTCGGCACCGGAGTCCGCCGCGGCCTGGAGCACCTTGGCCATGTCCAGGTAACTGGTGGCCGGGGTGTCACCGCCCAGGGCGAACGCCTCGTCGGCCGCGCGGACGTGCAGAGCGTCCCGGTCCGGATCGGCGTAGACGGCTACGCTGGCGATCCCGGCGTCCCGGCAGGCCCGGGCGACGCGGACAGCGATTTCGCCACGGTTGGCGATGAGCACCTTGCGCACGATGGCTCCCTCCTTGAAACAAGCTGAGTTTAGGGACTGCCGACACGGCCTTTCGACCCGTCCCCAGTGGTGAGCTTGCCCACACGGAGCGTGATGCCAGGCTTGCTCGGGTCGTGAAATCCCTTGTCGCACCACGGTACGCAGGGATTCTTGACGGCACAGTAGCTCCGAGGTGTGGCGCAGGTCTCTGTTCGCGGGACCAGTCGCCAAATGGGTTTCTTTGTGGAGTCCCTACGAATGGCGCAACCATTCTTTGCGCATGCCTCGGAGCGTGTCCCCGAGTTCGCCCGCGCGGCGCGAACCCTTGTCCGAGGTTTTACCGGCCAGTAGCCTTCGCGATGTCAGACGTACCCGGGGTAACAGCCGTATCAGGGGGTGGCCGAGGTGGCCCGCAGACCGATAGCGCTCGTGACGGCGGCGGTGCTCTTCCTCGAAGCACCCGGCATCGTGGCGATCAACGCGGTCATGGCCCGTTTCGTGCGGGGCCAGTCGATGTCCCTCAACGGGCTCGACCCCGAGCTGATGTACCGCGGCACCTGGGGCCTCGGCCTCGTCTCCGGCGCCCTGCTGCTGTTCTGCGGCCTGGTCCCGCTGATCGCCGGGATACGCGACCGCCGCCCCGGCCGCCCCGGCCGCGTCCTGCTCGTCGGCTGCGCGGTGGTGCACGGCGTGCTCGGCGCCGTGGCGGTCGGGCTGCTCGGCTGGGCGGCCTTCGCGTTCCTGATGGTCGTCGTCGGCCTGATCGTGCTCACGCTGGTGGCGTACGGGGAGACCGCGGCCGACGCGGAGCCGGCCGCGGCCCAGGCGGCCTAGGCCCCAGGTGCAGGCTGCCCAGGCCGAGGCGGCCCAGCTCCGGGCGGCCTAGGTCCAGAGGTCGGTGATCGAGACGTCCAGCTTCGCCAGCAGGCGGCGGAGCAGCGGCAGCGAGAGGCCGATGACGTTGCCCGGGTCGCCGTCGATGCCGTCGATGAACGGCGCCGAGCGCCCGTCGAGCGTGAACGCGCCCGCCACGTGCAGCGGTTCGCCGCTCGCCACGTACGCGGCGATCTCGGCGTCCGTGGGCTCGCCGAAGCGGACGACGGTGGAGGCGGTGGCCGACTCGTAGCGCTTGGCCGTCGTGTCGTACACGCAGTGGCCCGTCTGGAGGATGCCGACCCGGCCGCGCATCGACTTCCAGCGCGCGACGGCCTCCTCCGCGTCGGCCGGCTTGCCGAGCGCCTGCTTGTCCAGCTCCAGGACCGAGTCGCAGCCGATCACCAGGGCTCCCATCGCCTCGGGCCGCGCGGCCACATGGGCGGCCTTGGCCTCGGCGAGGGCGAGGGCCAGGTCGGCCGGGGTCGGCGCGTGCACCTTGTCCTCGTCCACACCGCTCACGATCACCTCGGGGGAGAGGCCGGCCTGCCGGAGCAGTCCGAGCCGGGCGGGGGAGGCGGAGGCGAGCACGACACGGCGGCGATCAGCAGTCATGGCAGCAGCGTAGCGAGCCCGTCCGGCGCGTGCCCTGAACAGCCCTCACCTGCCGGCGATGAACATTAAGACCACCATCGCCAGGGCGAGTACGACGCCCGCGCGGCGCAGCATCGCCGCCATGTCGTGGAGTTCCTCCGGCGGCTCGTCGTCGGGGTCGGACCAGAGCATGCCTCCGATCCTGGGGCCCGGAGGGCCCGGGGCGCCTGAGTACGGGTACTCAAGCGCCCTGCGCGTAAGGGCTAGTCCGTCCCTTGGACCAGTCCCGTTCCCGTCCCTTGGGCTAGTCCCGTCCGTCCCGCGTGCGGGCGAACGCGCCGGCCGCCGCCGCGGCGAGCGCGGCGACGACGGACCGCTCCGCGTCGGCCGGCCGCAGCTCCTCCCGGCTGATCGCGAAGCGGTAGTAGAGCGGCGCCGAGACGGCCCGGAGGAGTTCGAGGGCGTCGATGTCGGCGGGCAGTTCGCCGCGGTCCACCGCGCGGCTCACGACGGGTGCCCATTCGGCCAGCCGGGTGCGGTAGAAGCCGCGCAGCGCGCTCGCGCAGACCGGGTCGCAGGCCGCCGCCGCGATCACGGCGCGGAAGAGGGCGGCGAGCCGGGGGTCGGTGAGCGAGTCGTGGACCAGGTCGGCGTTGGCCTGGAGGTCGCCCGCGAGGCTGCCGGTGTCGGCGGAGGGCAGCGAGCGCTCGGCCATGTCGCGCAGCAGGTCGGTGACGAGCCCGACGGGGGAGCCCCAGCGGCGGTAGACGGTGGTCTTGCCGACGCCCGCGCTCGCGGCGATCTGGTCCATGTTGAGGGTGTGGAAGCCCGCGGTCACCAGGGCGTCCTCGGTCGCGTCGAGGACGGCCCTGCGGACCTTCGCGGTACGGCCGCCGGGGCGCACGGTGCCGGGCTCTGCCGGCAGGCTCTCGCTCAAACGGGTCTCCTGTTCCATTAGCGGCTCTGGCTCTGCTACCGTCTGGGACATCTTAACGGAACTAGCCTCCCATTAAGGGGTCCCGTTCATGGTTGCGCTCGATGTTCCCACCGTCGCCCCCCGCCTCGCCGGGCGGATGCGACTCGTCCTCGTGGTCCTCCTCGTCGCCCAGTTCATGCTGGCCGTCGACTTCTCGATCCTGAACGTCGCCCTGCCCGTCATCGGCCAGGGGCTGGGCTTCAGCACGGGCGGCCTCCAGTGGATCGCGACCGCCTTCGCGCTCGCCGCCGCCGGCTTCACCCTGCTCTTCGGCCGGGTCGCCGACCTCGTCGGCCGCCGCCGGATCTTCCTCGGCGGCATGGCCGTCCTGGGCGCCGCCTCCCTCGCCGGCGGACTCGCCACCGGCCCGGAGACGCTGATGGCCGCGCGCGTCGCCCAGGGCCTCGCCACCGCCGCCGTCACCCCCGCCGGGCTCTCGCTGCTCACCTCCGCCTTCCCCGAGGGGCCGCTGCGCGACCGGGCGCTCGGCCTCAACGGGGCCCTGATGTCCGCCGGCTTCACGACCGGTGCCGTCCTCGGCGGCGTGCTCACCGATCTGCTCTCCTGGCGCTGGGCCTTCTTCGTCAACGTGCCCGTCGCCCTCGCCGTCCTCCTCGTCGCCCCCGCCGTACTGCGGGAGAGCCGCCCGGCCGCCCGGCCCCGGCTCGACGTGCCCGGCGCCGCCACCGTCACCGGCGGTCTGCTCGCCCTCGTGTACGGGCTCACCGCGGCCGGCGAACGCGGCTGGACCGACCCCGTCGTCCTCGGCGCCCTCGTCGCGGCGGCCGCACTGCTCACCGCGTTCGTCCTCGTCGAGCGCCGGGCCGCCGCCCCGCTCGTACCGGTCCGCGTCCTGAAGCGCCGCACCGTCGTCCTGGGCAACCTCGCCGGGCTCGTCGCCTTCGCCACCGAGACCTCGCTGGTCTTCCTGATGACCCTGCACCTTCAGGAGGTACTCGGCTTCTCACCGCTCGCCGCCGGCCTCTCCTTCGGCGTCCTCGGCGCGGGCACGGTCCTCGGCGGGCTGCTCGCCCCGCGCTTCATCGGCCGCCTCTCGGCCCGTACGGCCCTGATCGCCGGCGGAGCGCTCCAGGCCGCTGCCACCCTCTGCCTCGTCGAGCCCTCGTACGGCGTGCTGCTCGCCGCCACCTTCGCGGGCGGCGTCGGCAACATGCTGGCGATCGTCGGCTTCATGGTCACCGCGACCTCGGGGCTCCCGGACGCCGAGCAGGGCATGGCCACCGGCATCGCCACGATGACCCAGCAGATCGGCATCACGCTCGGCACGCCGGTGATGAGCGCCGTCGTCGTCACCGCGACCACCCTGCCGGCCGGCCTCGGCCGCGCGGTCCTGGTCGACGCGGCCGTCGTCCTCGCGGGGGTGCTCGCCGCCGCCCTGTTCCTGAGGAGGCCCCGTCAGCAGGAGGGGCGGTAGGCGAGCTGCGGGAAGAGTGCCTTCCACTGGTCGGGCTCGACGCCGAGCGGATGCGACGCGCAGAGGCGGTGGTAGATCTTCCGGGTGTCACGGTCGAGGAGGTACGTGAACTCCGGGCCGTGACTGCCGGAGAACCGGGGCACCGCGATGGCGTACGGACTCCCGCCCGGCAGCAGCGTCACGCTGCCCACGCCGTCGAGGGTGGCGACGGCCGGCATCCGCCAGCTGCCGTCCTTTTCGACATCCCAGATGCGGTAAGGCTCACCGGTGAGCACCCGGGTGCCGTCCGGGTCGGGCGTGATGTCTTCGATCTCGCGGTCGAAGCGCATGGTGTGCCGGAGGACCGGGTGCGCCGGGTCGCGGATGTCGTACAGCCGTACGGTGCCGTCCTGGAGGGTCGTCGCGAGCAGGCCGTCGCCGATCCAGGTGTAGCCGCGCTGGGTCGCCGGGAGTTTCCCCAGGAACGCGGGGTGCCGGACGTCCCGCATGTCGTACAGCTTGGCGCTCTGGTCGATCCCGTCGGTGAGCAGCAGTCGCAGGGAGTGGATGTACGCGGCCCCGCTGCGGGCCGCGTCCAGCATCGGCTTGGGCACGCGGAACGGGTGCGCGGGATCCTTCAGGTCCCACAGACGCAGGTCGAGGCCCCGTTCCGTGGCGCTTCCGCCCTCCACGGTCGCGAGTACGCGCGGGCCCATGAAGAACATGCTGTCGGGCTCGGGGGACGGCTTCACCCGGATCACGGCGCGCCGCACGGGGCGACGCGGGTCGTGGATGTCCCAGACCGTCGCCGTCGGATCCGTGGAGGTGCCGATGACCAGCAGCTCGCCGTCGGGCGAAATGGCGGTCCGCAGCCACGCGTCCGTTCGTGCCGGGATCTCGCCGCCCGCCACCGGCGGCCCGTCCCCGCCCAGGTCCCAGACCCTGAAGGCGTGCTCGTCGGTGCCCTCGGTCCAGCGGTGCGCGAGCAGCATCGGCCGGTCGCGGCCGGGCAGGAAGTACTTGGCCTCCCACGGCCGGGGCACGGTGAACCGGAGCTTCGGCGCCCGCCCTTCTGCGGTGTCCGCCGTGCTCATGTCCCAGACGCGCGGCACGCTGTCCAGCGAGCCGGCCACCGACTCGCTGGTGAGCACCAGGCGGCCGTCCTCGCTGTACGGCCGCGCTCCCGCGGCCCCGTCCCCCAGCGTCCCGTTCAGGGCGAGCGCGGGCGCTCGCTCGGGCCACAGCCGTACGTTGCCGCCGACGTCGCCCGTCGCGAGATAGGCACCGTCGGGGCTGTAGGCGACGGCCTGCGCGTGCTCGGCGCCCGGCAGCGAGTCGCCCTCGGCGGTGGACGCGAGCAACTCAGGGCCGTCCTTCTCGGCGACCTGCCGGACCTTGGCGCCGCTGGACTGGGCGGCGGCGGCGAGCATCGTGCCGTCGGGCCGGAAGCTCAGCGAGGGCAGGCTGTCGCTGTAGCCCCACTTGTTCTGGAACGTGTCCGTGGCCCTGACCCGCGAGAGCCGCCGCCCGCCGTCCTGCACCGTCCACCAGGCCATCACGCCCTGGCCACCGGTCGCCACCAGCAGGTCCCGCTTCGGGTGGAATGCCACCGCCATCACGGAGTCGGCGGTGGCAGTGGTCAGCAGCGCCGGGCGGGCCGGGTCGCGGATGTCCCACAGCCGCACCTCGGCGGGCCGGCCCTTGCTGACGCCGTTGCCGGTGGCCAGGAAACGCCCGTCGCGGTTGAACTTCACCGACATCAGGTCCACCCGGGCGACCTTCCGGTCGTACAGCGGGCGCGGACGAGCGGGGGCGGAAACGTCCCACAGCCGCAGCCGACCGTTCTTCCCGCCCGCCGCGAGCGTCCGCCCGTCCGGGCTGAAGGCGAGGCTGTACGACTGTTCCTCGGCGAGCGGCAGGCGCCCGAGCTGCTTCGGGTGGCCGGGATCGGTCGCGTCCCACAGCCTCAGCTCGTCCTTGGCCAGCGCGGCGAGCAGCGGGGTGCGCGGGGAGAAGGCGATCGGCGCGGTGCCGTGCAGGGTCAGGGCCTTGCCGAGGACCGGCGCGTTCGGCAGGGACACGTCCCACAGGCGGACGAGCCCCGTGCGCTGGCTGGTGGCGAGGATCCGGCCGCCCGCCCCGTACGCCAGATTCACCACGGGCTGCCGCGCCCCGCCCCGCAGGTCCACCTGCGACCGGGAGAGGTAGGAGGCGTACAGGCTGGACCGCGTCGCGCTGGTGTCGGCGGCGCGGTACGCGGCGAGACTCAGCCGCAGCGCGGTCTGCGGGTCCCGCTCGCGCATGGTGTCGGCCTGGGCGGCCAACTGCTCGGCGACCGCGACGGTCTCGCGCGCCTCGGCGTCGGCCTGGGCGCTGCGGGCCCGCACGCCGAAGAACGAGGCGAGAACGGCGAGCACGGCCATGACGGCGACGACGCCGGCGAGGATGCCGAGGGTGCGACGCTCGGCCCGTTCACTCGCGGCGAGGAAGTCCCGCTCGACGGGCCGGAGGCGGGTGGCCGCGCCGTTCGCGCGGGAACCGACACCGTCGCCCGCCGCCGGAGGGGCCGGCTCGCGCGGGGTCCCGCTCTCGGCCGCCTCGGGCAGACGCCGGGCGGGCAGCGGGACGCGGGCGCGGACGCGGCCCCGTAGGCCGGCCCCGGTCGTCTCTCCTTCGGCCGGCTCGGGCCGACCGTGGGCGGCCCGCTGCTCGCCGCGCGGCAGCGGGAGGCGGGCCTGGGCCCCGGTCGTCTCGCCCTCGGGCGGCTCGGACGGCCCGCGGACGTCTCGTCGCTCTCCCCGTGCGGGCAGCGCGGCGCGGACCCGGTGCCGGAGTCCGGACCCTGTCGCCGTGCCCCTCAACGCCTGGCGTGCCGCCGCCAGTTGGTCGCCGCGGTACAGGGCGCTGTTCTTGCGGCCGCCCTCGTGCCAGCTGTCGGCCGCGTCGCCGACTCGGCGGCGGACGAGCAGGCGGACGCGGTCGTCGCGGATCCAGTCGCGGAGTCGGGGCCAGCCGTAGAGCAGCGAGTCGTGGCAGAGCTGGGCCTCGTCGCGGTCGAGGACGACCAGGCGGGTGTCGGCGAGGCGGTCGAGGAGTTCGCGGTCGGCGTCGCCCTCCGTCTCCGGGACCGGCAGGCGGCGGCGGGCCGCGCGGCCCTCGGCGTCCACCAGGGTCACCATGCGCAGCAGGAGTTCGCGCAGCCGCTCGCGGCCCGCCGCGTCCAGCGCGTCGTGCAGTTCGTCCGCGACCCGGGCGACCGAGCCGCGGATGCCGCCGGCCGCCTCGTAGCCGGCGAAGGTCAGCAGGGTGCCCCGGCGCCTGGCCCAGGTCTGCTGGAGCGCGTGCGCGAGGAAGGGCAGGGCGACCGCGTCGCGCTCGCCGCCCGGCGCCTCGCGGCGCAGCTCGTGCAGCAGATGGTCGACGAGCCCTTCCTCCAGGCGCAGTCCGGCGTGCGCGGCGGGCCGCTCGACGGCGGCGCGCAGCTCGTCCTCGGACAGTGCGGGGACGCTGAACTGCCCGCTCCGCAGCAGCCGCGCGAGCCGCTCGTCGCGCCTGCAGGAGCCGTAGAAGTCGTCCCGGAGGCCGAGCACGATCCGCGGCCCGGTGGCCGGGTCGGCGCCGGACACGGCCCGGACGAACAGCTCGCGCTCCTCCGGGTCCTCGCAGTCGGTGAAGATCTCCTCCAGCTGGTCGACGACGAGCACTTCCGGCCCGCCCGGTCCGAACCGCCCGGCCCCCACCTCCCGTTCGACCTCCGCGAACGGCCGGTCCACCGCCCGCGCCCAGTGCTCGACGAGCGTGCGGAACGGCCGCGCGCCCGGCCCCGGCACCAGCAGCACCCGGCCCGCGCCGCGCTCTTCGAGGCCCGCGACGAGCCCGGCGCGCAGCAGCGAGGACTTGCCGGCGCCGGACGCTCCGACGAGCACCACCGGACCGGACCCGTGCGCCACCCGGTCGATCAGGTCCCCGGTCAACTCCTCGCGCCCGAAGAAGAGATGGCGCTGCTCCGGCAGGAACGGCCGCATCCCGGGGTACGGACACGGACCCTCGGCCGCCGGGACCTCGGCGTCCTCCGGGACGGCCGCCGTGCCGAGGTAGCCGGCGTTCCGGGTGAGGACGAGATCGCTCGCCCGGCCCACCCCGTCCGCGTACGGGCGGGCCGGGCCGCCCTGGAAGCGCCGGTCGAGCAGGCGGTAGACGTCCAGCAGCGTGAACCACTGCGGACCGCTCGGGTCGCCGTCCTCCAGGAGCCGGATCAGCTCGCCGCCGAACAGCGTGTACGGCTCGTCGGCGGGCGCGAAGGAGGCGCCGTAGCCGGTCGCCGAGGCCAGCAGGAAGCTGCCCTGCGGGCGGGCGCTGGCGTACGGGTCGCGGTGGGCGTCGCTCGGGGCGGATCGGGCCCGGCCGGAGAAGCAGCAGTCGAGGACGACGACCCCGCGTGCGGACGCTCCGGCGATCAGGTCGCGGATCTCCTCGTACGACACGGAGGCGACGGTGTCGTCGGCGCGGGCCGTGCGGGCGGTGGCCAGATAGAGCCGTCCGAGCGGGCCGAGCAGGCCGTGGCCGGTGAAGCAGAACAGCACCGTGCCGCCTTGGGCGCGCTCCACGGCGGCCTGCAGCGCGGCGAGCACCTCCTCCCGGCTCTCCGGGTCGATGACCTCGGTGACCCGGTCCGCCGCCATCCCGCAGCGCTCGCGCAGCACCCGGGCCAGCTCGCGGGCGGTGTGCGCCGCGCTGGGCAGGTCGGCGAGCCGCGCGTCACCGCCGCCCGCGCCCTGCCGCCCGGTGCCGACCACGACGGCATGGCAGTCCGCCCCGGCGAGGTCCCCCCACGGCCCGGGCACGGTCAGGGACTCTCCGGATCCGAGGACTGGGCCGCGGTCTGCCTCGCCGCCTCCCGCGCCTGCGGCGGCTCAAGCGCTCGCGCCACCTGCTGCGCCAGCTCGCCGCTGCTCTGCGGCGTGAGACCGCGTACGCCCTCCGAGGTGACCACGACCTGGGTGCCGTCCGGCTTGGTGATCGTCACGGTCTGGGTGCCGCGCCGGGTCTGCAGCCAGGCCACCACGCCGGCCGCCAGCGTCACGGTCAGGCCGCCGGGCTGGAGCAGCAGCTCGATGATCGTGCCGATCGCGCCCATCGATCCGGGAGCCGGCGACGCGGGCACGAGCGGGACGACGGCGGGCCGCAGCTCGGGGTCGTCGCGCAGCCACTGCCGCAGCTCGTAGGCGTCCGCGGCGGTACCGCTGACCTCCAGGGCGATCTCCACGTGCACGGACCTCCGTAGGCTCCTCGGCGCTCCGTCGCCTCGGAGCGGAGCCGTACGAGGCTACGCCCGTAACTCCCGTACCTCCAGGCCGATTTCGGCCGCCGCGTGGTTCCGGGTACGCCGGAGGCCGGACCCCCGCACAGGGGGTCCGGCCTTCACGGACGAATCACCGGACGGAAGTCCCTACACCGGCCAGTAGGAGCGCGCCCACGACCGCGGGCCCGGCCGCGGCCGGACGCTGCGCGCGATCCGTGCCGGGTCCGACCAGCCCTCGGGCACCTTCGGGCCGCTGCCCGCGGCGGCCGCCGCCGCCGTGGCCGCGGCCCGGGCCTGGACCACCGCCAGTGCGGCGGCCAGCTCCTCCGGGGTCGGGTTTCCTCGTACGACCTTGATCATCGTGTTGTCCCTCCCGAGGGGTGACAGCGGCTAGAGCGGGATGTTGCCGTGCTTCTTCGGGGGCAGGGATTCCCGCTTCGTCCGCAGCTGACGCAGGCCCTTCACGACCTGCGCGCGGGTCTCGGACGGCAGGATCACCCCGTCGATGTAGCCGCGCTCGGCCGCGATGTACGGGTTGAGCAGCGTGTCCTCGTACTCCTGGATCAGCCGCGTGCGCACCGCCTCGACGTCCTCGCCGTTCGCCTCCGCCTCGGCGAGCGTGCGCCGGTGCAGGATGTTGACCGCGCCCTGCGCGCCCATGACCGCGATCTGGGCGGTCGGCCAGGCCAGGTTGAGGTCGGCGCCGAGGTGCTTGGAGCCCATGACGTCGTACGCGCCGCCGAACGCCTTGCGGGTGATGACGGTGATCAGCGGGACGGTCGCCTCGGCGTACGCGTAGATCAGCTTCGCGCCGCGCCGGATGATGCCCTCGTGCTCCTGGCCGACGCCCGGCAGGAAGCCCGGCACGTCGACGAAGGTCAGCACCGGGATGTTGAAGGCGTCGCAGGTGCGCACGAAGCGCGCGGCCTTCTCGGAGGCGCCGATGTCGAGGCAACCGGCGAACTGCATCGGCTGGTTGGCGACGACGCCGACCGGGAAGCCCTCGACGCGGCCGAAGCCGGTGAGGATGTTCGGCGCGAACAGGGCCTGGGTCTCCAGGAACTCGCCGTCGTCGAGGACGTGCTCGATGACGGTGTGCATGTCGTACGGCTGGTTCGCGGAGTCCGGGATGAGCGTGTCGAGCTCGCGGTCCTCGTCCGTCACCTCGGTGTCGGCCACCTCGGGGAAGGCGGGCGCCTCGGACAGGTTGTTCGAAGGCAGGTAGGACAGAAGGGACTTGACGTACTCGATCGCGTCCTTCTCGTCGCCCGCCATGTGGTGGGCCACGCCGGACGTGGAGTTGTGGGTGCGGGCGCCGCCCAGCTCCTCGAAGCCGACGTCCTCGCCGGTGACCGTCTTGATGACGTCGGGTCCGGTGATGAACATGTGCGAGGTCTGGTCGACCATCACCGTGAAGTCGGTGATCGCGGGGGAGTAGACCGCGCCGCCCGCGCACGGGCCGACGACCAGCGAGATCTGCGGGATCACGCCGGAGGCGTGGGTGTTGCGGCGGAAGATCTCGCCGTACATGCCGAGGGCGCTGACGCCCTCCTGGATCCGGGCGCCGCCGGAGTCGTTGATGCCGATGACCGGGCAGCCGGTCTTCAGCGCGAAGTCCATCACCTTGATGATCTTCTGGCCGAAGACCTCGCCGAGGGCACCGCCGAAGACGGTGAAGTCCTGCGAGAAGACGGCGACCGGGCGCCCGTCCACCGTGCCGTAGCCGGTGACGACACCGTCGCCGTACGGGCGGTTCTTCTCCAGGCCGAAGTTGCTGGAGCGGTGCCGGGCCAGCTCGTCCAGCTCCACGAACGAACCTTCGTCGAGCAGCAGTGCGATGCGCTCGCGCGCGGTCAGCTTCCCCTTCGCGTGCTGCTTCTCCACGGCGCGCGCGGAACCGGCGTGCGTGGCCTCGCCGATCCGGCGCTCCAGATCCGCGATCTTGCCCGCGGTCGTGTGAATGTCGATCTCGTTGTGCTCTGCCGGCTCGGACATCGGGATGCGGCTCCCTGCCTGGTCACGGGGGATCTCGTGGAATGCGAAGCGACCCGAGAAGTGACCACGAATGGACTACGGAGGACTACTCCTTGGCTACTGCGTCGTAGCGTATCGGCGCCCTCACGGTTCACGCAGTGCGGCGTTTGCCACACCTACGCTGACTTGCATGACGTCCTCCCAAGGCTCAGCGGGACGCTGGTCCGACCTCGACCGCCCCCCGCTCAACGCTTCCGCCCTGCGCAACGCGCTCGTCCTCCCCGACGGCCTGTGGACCTCCCTCGACGTCGTCGAGACCACCGGCTCCACCAACTCCGACCTGGCCGCCCGCGCGGACGAACTCCCCGAAGGCGCCGTGCTCGTCGCCGAGGAGCAGACCTCGGGACGCGGCCGCCTCGACCGCACCTGGACCGCCCCCGCCCGCTCCGGACTCTTCGTCTCCGTCCTGCTCAAGCCCGCCGTGCCCGTGCAGCACTGGGGCTGGCTGCCGCTGCTCACCGGCGTGGCCGCCGCCACCGGCCTCGCGAGGGCCGCCGGCGCCGACCTCTCCCTCAAGTGGCCCAACGACCTGCTCGTGAAAGTCGCGGGCGAGGAACGCAAGACCGGCGGCATCCTCGCCGAGCGGGCCGGCGGGGACGGCGTCGTCGTCGGCCTCGGCCTCAACGTCACCCTCCGCGCCGACGAGCTCCCCGTCCCGGCCGCCGGTTCCCTCCTCCTCGCCGACGCCGTCTCCACCGACCGCGACACCCTGCTGCGGGCCGTCCTGCGCTCCCTGGAGCAGTGGTACGGCGACTGGGTGCGGGCCGAGGGCGACCCGGCCGCCTCCGGGCTCCTGGAGGCGTACACGAAGGCCTGCGCCACCCTCGGCCGCCGGGTCCGCGCCGACCTGCCCGGCGAACGCATGCTGGAGGGCGACGCCGTCGCCGTCGACAGCGACGGACGGCTCGTCGTCGAGACGGAGGGCGGTGGCACGGAGGCCGTCGCGGCCGGTGACATCGTCCATCTGAGGGCCGCGTGAGCTCCGCAGGCTGACCTCCCGCACGGCTCACGCCCCATCCTGGTGCGGTGAGGGCGTGAGCCAGCACACACCTGTCGTATCGTTGACCGCGATCCACGCGACAGATCGGCAGGGCAAGTGGGCAGGGAACGGGCAGGAGGCGGCCGGTGACCGTCGACGACGCGGACAACGGCGACCCCGGGGCCGAACAGCCGGCCGCGAATCCCACCTATCCCACGCCCCACCATGTCGTCGACCACACGGCGGAGCCGACCGACGACCCCCTCGCGATCCGCCTGGAACAGCTGATCCTCGGCGCCGACCGCCGCTACACCCCCTTCCAGGCCGCCCGCACCGCCGGCGTCTCCATGGAGCTCGCCTCCCGCTTCTGGCGCGCCATGGGCTTCGCCGACATCGGCCAGGCCAAGGCGCTCACCGAGGCCGACGTGCTCGCGCTGCGCCGCCTCGCGGGTCTCGTCGAGGCCGGCCTGCTCAGCGAGCCGATGGCCGTGCAGGTCGCCCGGTCCACCGGACAGACCACCGCCCGGCTCGCCGAGTGGCAGATCGACTCCTTCCTGGAGGGCCTCACCGAGCCGCCCGAGCCCGGCATGACCCGCACCGAGGTCACGTACCCCCTCGTCGAGCTGCTCCTGCCCGAGCTGGAGGAGTTCCTCATCTACGTGTGGCGCCGCCAGCTCGCCGCCGCCACCGGCCGGGTCGTGCAGGCCGCCGACGACGAGGAGATGGTCGACCGCCGGCTCGCCGTCGGCTTCGCCGACCTCGTCGGCTTCACCCGGCTCACCCGGCGCCTGGAGGAGGAGGAGCTCGGCGAACTCGTCGAGGCCTTCGAGACCACCTGCGCCGACCTGGTCGCCGCGCACGGCGGCCGGCTCATCAAGACCCTCGGCGACGAGGTGCTGTACGCGGCCGACGACGCCGGCACCGCCGCCGAGATCGGACTGCGCCTCATCGAGACCCTCGGCCACGACGAGACCATGCCCGCGCTCCGGGTCGGCCTCTCCTTCGGCACCGTCACGACCCGGATGGGCGACGTCTTCGGCACCACGGTCAACCTGGCCAGCCGGCTCACCTCGATAGCGCCGAAGGACGCCGTCCTCGTCGACAGCGCCCTCGCCGAGGAGCTGACCCGCACCGGTGAGGCGCCGGTCTCCGAGACCCAGGCGGCGGAGGAGGCCGCCCGCGCCGACAAGGAGGGCGAGCCGGCCCCGTCGTACCGCTTCGCGCTCCAGCCGATGTGGCAGCGGCCGGTGCGCGGACTCGGTGTGGTGGAGCCCTGGCTGCTGAGCCGCCGTCCGACCTAAGATCTCCGGTGAACAGCCGTTAACAGGCGTTAACTGGCTTCGACCGGGAGGGTGTACGGCCATGTCCGAGCAGTCCGAGCAGCGTTTTGGTGAGTTCGTCGTGATCCGGCGGGACGAGCGCGGCCATGTCGCCGAGCTCGTCCTCGACCGGCCCAAGGCGATGAACGCGGTCTCCTCGGAGATGGCCCGCTCCATCGGCGCCGCCTGCGCCGCGCTCGCCGCCGACCCGGCCGTCCGCGTGACCGTGCTGACCTCGTCGAACGACCGGGCCTTCTGCGTCGGCGCCGATCTCAAGGAGCGCAACTCCTTCAGCGACGCCGACCTGGTCCGGCAGCGGCCGGTGGCCCGCGCCGCGTACACCGGCGTCCTGGAGCTGCCCATGCCGACCGTGGCGGCCGTGCACGGCTTCGCGCTCGGCGGCGGTTACGAGCTGGCGCTGTCCTGTGACGTGATCGTGGCCGACGCGACCACCGTCGTCGGCCTGCCCGAGGTCTCGGTCGGCGTGATCCCGGGCGGCGGCGGCACGCAGCTGCTGCCGCGCCGGGTGGGCGCGGCCCGCGCCGCCGAGCTGGTCTTCACGGCGCGCCGGGTGGAGGCGGCCGAGGCGCGCGAGCTCGGCATGGTGGACCTCCTGGAGGACGACGCCCGGACCGCAGCGCTGGAGCTGGCCGGGCGGATCGCGGCCAACTCGCCGGTCGGCCTGCGCGCCGCCAAGAAGGCGATGCGGCTCGGCGTCGGCCTGGACCTGCGGGCCGGCCTGGAGGTCGAGGACGGAGCCTGGCGTTCGGTGGCGTTCTCCGGCGACCGCGCGGAGGGCGTGGCGGCGTTCAACGAGAAGCGGAAGCCGGAGTGGCCGGGCGAGTGAGCCCCGGGGCTCCGGAGGCGGGCCGGCCGGCTGCTCTCCGTGTGCAATTGCTCCAGATTTTCACCATATGTAACTTTCCGTGACGTCTCAGTGGGGAAAACGGACCAAACCTCCCTAAGCTGGAGGAATGGGCGAGGATGTGCGGTTGCGGGCCGTAGTGGCACTGGCGCAGGCGATGGCGGCGGCGCACACTCCGCGGGAGTTCTGGCGGGCTGCCGCACTCGGCGCCGGTGAGGCGCTGGGCGGCAGCTTCGCCGCGCTCTCCGTCTGGCAACGGGACCGCGGCCGGCTGAAGGTCCTCGTGAACGCCGGACAGCGGGCGGTGGGCGAGGAGGAGTTCCCGGACTCCGAGACGTACCCCGTGCACCAGTTCCCGGAGATCACCGAGTTCCTGCACGAGCACTGGGCGGGCGGCGGCGAGCCGGACGCCTGGGTGGAGACCGTCGACGACCGGGTCTCCACCGGCCGGGTCACCGGCCTGCGCCGACGCGGCCGCGGCTGCTGCGTGGTCGCGCCGATCGTGCTCCACGGCCGGGCCTGGGGCGAGCTGTACGTGGCCAGGCCGGCCGGGGCGGTGCCCTTCACCCGGGACGAGGCCGACTTCGCGACCGTCCTCGCGGCGGTCGTCGCGGCCGGCATCGCCCAGGCCGAGCGCCTGGAGGAGGTCCGCAAGCTGGCCTTCACCGACCCGCTCACCGGCCTCGCCAACCGCCGCGCCGTCGACACCCGCCTCGACCAGGCCATCGAGCGCTACCGCGCCGACGGCTCCGTCGTCAGCCTCATGGTCTGCGACCTCAACGGCCTCAAGCGGGTCAACGACACCCACGGCCACGCCGTCGGCGACCGCCTCCTCGAACGGTTCGGCTCCGTACTCTCCCGCTGCGGTGCGCAGCTTCCCGGCGCGCTCGCGGCCCGGCTCGGCGGCGACGAGTTCTGCCTCCTGACCGTCGGCCCGACGGCCGACGAGGTCGTGGCCGTCGCCGAGGAACTGTGCGTACGGGCTGCGGAGCTGGAGCTGGGCGAGGGCGTCGCCTGCGGGGTCGCGTCCACCGGCGACCCGATCGGTCCGCTCAAGTCCGCCCGCCGCCTCTTCCGCCTCGCCGACGCCGCCCAGTACCAGGCCAAGGCCGCCCGCTCCGCCAAGCCCGTCGTGGCGGGCCGCGACGGCACGGTGATCCGGCTCGCCGACGCCCCGCCCGGGGCCAGGGACCGGCGCCGCTTCCGGGACGCACCGCCGGCGGAGCGCACGGAGGGGCGCTCGTAGGACGGGTGCTCCGCTCCCTCTGGCGACCAGGGCAACGGCGTCGCGGTCTGACCCTCAGCCCGCGAGGTCGCTCGTGCACATGCGGCACAGCTTCTCGTCCCCGACCGGCCGGAACAGCATCGGCTGGATGTGCTGGGCGCCCTCGCACTCCACGGCAGACGCCAGCCAGTCCGACAGGCGTGGTCCGATCGACGACGGCGTTCGTTCGGGCACCGGAGGCCTTACGGGCGCCGGCGGCGGGACCTCGCGAAGCAGGTAGCGGAGGAGCCCGCCGGGCCGCTGTACGGGCGTTCCGGCGCCGGGCAGGCCGCGCAGTACGTGCGCGTGAATGTCGGCGGAACTGTGTCCTGCCGCAAGCCAGGCCGCGGCGAGGCGCGCCAGCTCGTCCTTCATTCCTGGTGGGATGTGACGGAGGGCGGGCGAGAGGGCGGGCATCGCGCCGACGAGGGCGCGGGCCTCCTCGGGGATCTCGGGTTCGGCGGGCCCAGGGTCCGGCGCGGGTGCCGGGTCGTCGCGGTCCGGCTCGCGCTCGCCCTGCTCGGGCTCGGGTTCGGGCGGAAGGTCGGAGGTGTTCTCCTCACGTTGTCTTTCTGGATGACGGTCGGTGCGCGGGGCCGTCGGAGCGCCGACGGCCGGAATATCGGCACTCGGCGGCGTGGGTACGGGGACGGGTACGGGAACCGGCATCCGCCCCATCAGCTTGGCGGCCTCGGCCTCGCTCAACGGCCGGTTCGACACGAGCTGTTGCGTCACCCACCGCCCGCCCTGGGCCTGCACCCGCCGCTCGTGGACGAACCCCTCCTCCTTCAACTGCCGCTTCGCCCGGGTGAACGCGCATGCCCCGATCCGGGCACGTTCAGCCGTTCGGGACAGTGATTCACGGGCCCCGTCGGGGAGCGAGAGCTGCCAGGTCAGGAGCCGAACGGCGTCGGAACCAAGCCGCGGATGCCGGATGAGCTCGTGCGAGAACTGGGTGAAGCCGCGCGAGGGCGCGATAAAGTGCCGATACATCATCGGTGGAGGTCCGTCCACTGGTGGTCGAGGCCCTCGCGCATGGTTCCCGCCATCGCGGGGGCCGATTTGCGCTTACCGTATCGCACGTAGAGTGACGGCATGGATGCGTTGAGTGAATATGTCAGAGCCTCAGGGCATCTTGATCTCTTTCATGAGCATTCGGAGCGTCAGGCTGTGCTTCCCGGGCGGAAGCGCGGCCGATGCGGCCTCGGCGTACGCCACTCCGCCCGAGCGGCCACCGGGCCGAACCAGCCTCAGGCTCCGGTGGAGCTCCAGATGCGTGGCGAACCGGGTTAGCTCGTCGGGCGGTTCGGGACGGGCCTGCTCCTGGGCCCCGACGCCGCCCTTGCCGTCGCCCGGCCGGGCGAGGGGGAGCGACCGGTAAATAATCTGCGCCGCGCAGACGAATGGCTTACTGTCTGCGTGTCGCAAAGATTGCGGCACGCAGATAATCTGCCTCTCGAAGGGAAGCCTCATGCTCACCGTCGCCGTCACCGGTGCCACCGGCGCCCAGGGCGGAGCCACCGCCCGCGCCCTCCTCGCGGCCGGCCAGGGCGTCCGCGCCCTCACCCGCGACCCCGCCTCGCCCGCCGCCCAGGAGCTTCGCGCCCTCGGTGCCGAGATCCGCCGGGCCGACTTCGACGACCGCGACTCGCTCGACGCCGCGCTCGCCGGGGCGGACGCGCTCTTCGCCGTCACCACGCCCTTCGGCACCGGCACCGCCACCGAGATACGGCAGGGCAGGGCGCTCGTCGACGCCGCCGCGGCCGCCGGTGTCGGGCACACCGTCTTCACGTCCGCCGCGCACGCCGACCGGGGCACCGGCGTGCCGCACTACGACAGCAAGTACGCGATCGAGTGTCACCTCCGCGAATCCGGCATGGCCTGGACGGTGATCGCGCCGGCCGCCTTCATGGACAACTACACCGACGGCTGGACGCTCGAAGCCCTCCGCGACGGCACCTTCGCCTGGCCGATGGCCGCCGACGTGCCGCTCACGCTCATCCCCGCCGCCGACATCGGCGCCTTCGCCGCGCTGGTCCTCCGGCGGCCCGCGGAGTTCGCCGGGCGGCGGATCGACATCGCCTCCGACGAGCTGACGCCCGACGCCATGGCGCGGGTCCTGGCCGCTGCCGCCGGACGGCCCGTCGCCCATCACGAGGTGCCCGTCGACGTCGTGCGCAGGTACTCCACCGACCTCGCCGCCATGTTCACGTACTTCGCCGAGCACGGCCTGGCCGTGGACGTCGCCGGCCTGCGCCGCGGGTACCCCGAGGTCGGCTGGCACACCTTCGCCGACTGGGCCGCCGCCCAGGACTGGACCGGCCTCCTCGCCCCCGTTGCCGCAGACTGAGACGGAACCCACGGTCGACTTCCGGTCGACTAGTGACATGTTGCTCTTCAGTCCGTAGGGTGCTGAATATGGATATGCAGACTGTCGTCCTTGGGACGTCCGGCACCACCCCGCAGGACGTCATCGACGTCGCCCGCCACGGCGCGCGCGTCGAGCTGTCATCCGACGCCGTCAAGGCGCTCGCCACCGCCCGCGCGAGCATCGACGCGCTCGCCGCCCAGCCCGAGCCGGTCTACGGCGTCTCCACCGGCTTCGGTGCGCTCGCCACCCGGCACATCGGCCACGACCTCCGCACCCAGCTGCAGCGCAACATCGTCCGCTCGCACGCCGCCGGCATGGGCCCGCGGGTCGAGCGCGAGGTCGTCCGCGCGCTGATGTTCCTGCGGCTCAAGACGGTCGCCTCCGGCCACACCGGCGTCCGCCCCGAGGTCGCCCAGACCATGGCCGACGTGCTCAACGCGGGCATCACCCCGGTCGTCCACGAGTACGGCTCGCTCGGCTGCTCCGGCGACCTCGCGCCGCTCTCCCACTGCGCGCTGGCGCTCATGGGCGAGGGCGACGCCGAGGGCCCCGACGGCGTGGTCAAGCCCGCCGGCGAGCTGCTCGCCGCCGCCGGCATCGAGCCCGTCGTGCTGAAGGAGAAGGAGGGCCTCGCCCTCCTCAACGGCACCGACGGCATGCTCGGCATGCTGATCATGGCCCTCGCGGACCTCGACGTCCTCTACAAGTCGGCCGACGTCACCGCCGCGCTCTCCCTCGAAGCCCTCCTCGGCACCGAGAAGGTCCTGGAGCCCGAGCTGCACGCCATCCGCCCGCACCCCGGCCAGGCCGCCTCCGCCGCCAACATGCTGGCCGTGCTCAAGGGCTCCGAGCTCACCGGGCACTACCAGAGCGGCGAGGCCCCGCGCGTCCAGGACGCCTACTCGGTGCGCTGCGCCCCGCAGGTCGCCGGCGCCGGCCGCGACACCATGGCGCACGCCCTGACCGTCGCCGAGCGCGAGCTGGCCGCCGCCGTCGACAACCCGGTCGTCCTCGCCGACGGCACGGTCCGCTCCAACGGCAACTTCCACGGCGCCCCCGTCGCGTACGTCCTCGACTTCCTCGCGATCGCCGCTGCCGACCTCGCCTCCATCGCCGAGCGCCGCACCGACCGGCTCCTCGACAAGAACCGCTCGCACGGCCTGCCGCCGTTCCTCGCGGACGACGCCGGCGTCGACTCCGGCCTGATGATCGCCCAGTACACGCAGGCCGCCCTGGTCAGCGAGATGAAGCGGCTCGCCGTCCCGGCCTCCGCCGACTCCATCCCGTCCTCGGCGATGCAGGAGGACCACGTCTCCATGGGCTGGTCCGCCGCCCGCAAGCTGCGCACCGCGATCGGCAACCTCAACCGCGTCATCGCCGTCGAGCTGTACGCCGCCACCCGCGGCATCGAGCTGCGCCACGGCCTGGCCCCCGCGCCGGCCTCCGCCGCCGTCATCGAGGCGCTGCGCGCGGCCGGCGTCGAGGGCCCCGGCCCGGACCGCTTCCTCGCGCCCGACCTGGCCGCCGCCGACGCCTTCGTCCGCGAGGGCCGCGTGGTCGCCGCCGTCGAGCCGGTCACCGGACCGCTGGCGTAACGCGCCGTCCCGTACGCACGAAGGGCCGCCCCCGATCGCCGGGGGCGGCCCTTCGTGCGGTGGGGGGGTGCGTTCGGAAGATCACACC